>NZ_BAABIE010000006.1:0-208683 GCF_039542465.1 Gordonia alkaliphila
GAGAAGGACAAGGCCGCCGCACTCCTGGACGCGCAAGCCCAAATCGCATAGCGTTCACAACGACTCGTTGATCAGAACGCGTGACTCTACGCCCGATCCGAAGTCCACCACCCCAAGGGGCACTATCCGAAGATGAAGCTTCCCACGGCTGTTCGTGCCCTTCGGCACCCGTAAGAACTTGTCGACGAACGCGAGACAACGCTCAGATTCGACGTCCGACCTGGGCTTAAACGGCAGCGGAGAATCAGAGACCGCGGCCTTCGGTCCAGCTTTAATCGGTCCCACCTCCATCCTTTTCTGTACTCAGTCCAAAGTGTAACGCGCTCCGTGCCTTGCCTTCGGGTCTCTGACCTGGGCTTTTGCGGTATCCCCCCTGTTTGGCTTGGCCGCGTGCTCGGTTGCATGGGCCGCATACGACGTCGATGTCCGCGAGGCGGATGGTGAGTCCTTGGGCTTTTCTCTCCCATGCTTCGGGGGAATGGTCGGCTTGGAGGTCGGTGGTGGCGCTGCAGTCTGTGCAGAAGGGTTGGAGGCGTCGGGCTCGTCGGGATAGGCGGGTCCAGGTGCTGTCGTAGCCGCGTTGGTGGGCGGTGGGTTTGGTGTCGCCGGGGGTGCAGGCTGGGCAGTAGGTGCCGGCGGGGATGGGTTGGCCGCACCGGTGGCAGGGGCGGGCGGTCATGGGGCGGGTTCCTCCAGGGTGTCGATGATCGCGTTGGCGAGGTGGACGGCTTGGTCGTGGCTGAAGGTCCATCCGGCGAAGCTGATTCCTCCTCCGACTCGATGGATGCGGGGAACAGCGTTCGCTGGTCTGCAGTCGTGGCAATATCGCGTAACAGACTTGGTGGGACGATTGCAGCTGGTGCAGTGGCGGGTCTTGCGCTTGCGTGCCATCAGGCGATCTCCTGTCGGATGATGGGTCGGTTGCCGAAGCGTTCGTCTCGCTCGATTGAGGCGCTGTGGACGACGACGGCTCGGGCCTTGGGTTCGGCCTTCTTGACGGTGGTGTTGCCGGGGTCGTTGCATTCCTCGCACTGACCATTGGCTTCGAGGGGTTGCTCGATGAAGCACTTCGGGCACAGTCCGATGGTCGGGATTGGTACACCCTGTACCAGTGGTACACCCTCCCTGACCTGCGGAGATGGACCCTGTACCTCGGTACACCCTGTACTTTCCGTAAGTCGGTACCGGCACCCTCGGTCAACGGGGATTTCGACGATCAGGTTGGCCTCGGCGAGTTCGGCAATTGCGGCGCCGAAGTGGTCCCGGAGATCCGCCTTCATCGCCGAGCGCAGTTCATTGCGGGCCAGTTCTTCCTTCGCTTCGAGGCGGCGGAGGATGGTCTTCTTTGCTCGTTCAAGGCGGCGGTCGGAGATGATCTCGTCTCCGGTGGCGCGGGCGATTGCGCGGTCTTGCACCTTCCTGCGCGCGGCCTTCTTCGACTCGGAGACGAGCCAGTCTCGGACAGCGTGGGAGCGGTCCATGATGACTGCGGACAGTTCCCAGTCGAGTTCGGAGACGACGGACCGCTTGTGCATGATCGCCAGGACCGCGGCGACTTTGCAGCGCGTCAGCATGGCGTGGCCGTCGAGTGCGTCAGCTTCGCCTCGTTGGCGTGCGAGGTGGGCGGCGACGATGGTTTCGCGGATCTCGTCGGGACCGTATTGGATCTCCACGATGCCGTGCTCGTCTGCCTTCCAGGCGGGTAGCTGGGTGTCGAGTGCTGCCGGGTCGGGGATCAGGTCGGCGGGCATGTGCGGGTCGATCGTGAGGAACCACAGGAACCGTTGCGGGGTGCCTCCGGTGGCGTCGTCGAAGATCACTCCGGTATGTCCGGGCTGGGCGCCGACGGACATGCAGGCGCGGTAGGAGTGTGCTTGCACGATTCGGGTGGTGGCAGCTGAAGCGTTGGATTGGCCGATGGTTTCGCCCATTGCCAGTGACTTCAGTTGTGCGAGGAGGATGGACCCTTGTCGGGAGGCGAGGCCGGCCAACGTGTCGATCTCGGGGACGTTGATGATGGCGCGGGTGGTGCGGTCGTCTCCGTCCTCGTCGTCGGAGTCCTTCTTGGGCTTGGGCCTGGCGAAGATCGCACTGAGACCTTCACCGGACCCGAGGGGTCGTTCTTCGATCTCGGCGGGCCAGACGAGGCGGGCCACCTTGTCGGAGATTCCTTTGCCTCCTCCAGATGGTGCTGCGAACGCGACGAGGAGGTTCAGCGATGCGCGGCCACCGATGATGCCGGGGAGTTGGACGGTCGGTTCGGTGGTGGCGGCGACGCGGAGGAGGGTTGCGCCGAAGACTGCCCAGGGCGCCGCGTATCGGGCGCGTGCCCATTGGTGGATGGTCTTCAGCTCGTCGGTGGCGTTGAAGAACTCGTCGTCGTTCACGATGCTTTCCTCCGTAGGTCTGGGTGTGCGCGGTAGAAGGCGTTGCGGGCGGCGATCTGCTTGGCGACCTGCGCCCAAGGGAGTGCTTGCGAGATGTCGATGGCGGCTTGCTTGGCGAAGAACTTGGCGTCGTCGAGCTGGCGGAGTTCTTCTTCGAGTGCCCATCGTTCGCCTGCTCGGATGACGGAGGCGATCTTCTGGGGGTCGTCGTCGTCGAGGTCGGTCCAGGCGGTGCTGCCGGCGTCGGGGACTGGTCCGATGCCGGCGAGCCGGTGGCGCACGAAGGCGCGCACCGGCTCCCAGGAGATCGGGTCGGTCACAGACGTCCTTCGATGAAGGCGTCGGTGGTGTGGGTCGTCCAAGCGAGGTCGTCGCGCATCTTGCGCAACTGGTCGCAGACGGGACAGATGGCGTCGGACCGTCCTGTTCCACCACTGCCTGTAGCGACCGCACGCTCGCAGTCGTTCAGTCCACAGAGCGACCAGCCGAGCTTCACGTTGACCCAGTGGATCCAGTCCTCGGCGTCGTCGCTGCGGCTGGAGAACATTTCGTTGACGGCACCGAGAAGGTCGGTGTGACGATCGGCTTCTTCGAGGAGGTCGGGCACGATGATCGGTTCGGGTTGTGTGCTCATCGGGTCACCTGCTGGATCTCGATGTCGGCGACGTTGCGGCTGTCGAGGGTGATCCATCCCCAGGTGGCGCCTCCCTGCTCGTAGAAGCCGCCGGGGAAGCGGGCTTGGATGAGGGTGTCGATCGCGTCGGCGGGGTCGAGCTGGTACGTGAACTCCTCGGAGCTGATGTGGCTCGGGGACGGGTAGTGCGCGGTGATGACGGTGATAGGCTCGGTCACAGCTTCATTCCTTTCGTATGGGTTGTGGCTACGGACCTCGGTGGCGTTCTTGGCGGGATGCACCGGGGTCTTTCGCATCTGCGGGTGTTGGCGGGTCAAGCGACGCCGCCTCGGGTGGTGGCGGCTTCCTGCTCCGCGATCCAGCGTTCGATTTCGCTGCGGCGGTACAGAACCTTCTTGCCGAGCATGAAGCTGGCTGGGCCCTGGTTGGCGTGTCGCCAGTAGCGGAGGGTGGCGGCGGGAAGGAACGGGTACGTCTCCGAAACCTGCTTGGTGGTCAGAAATTCGTTGCTCATCTGCTCTCCTCAATTTGTGTTGTTGGGCTGACACACGGAGGCTAGCACACGGTTTGTGTTGGTGGGAGAATCTGTTTTGTGGGACGGTGGTTGGCATGGATGAAGACGAGCGGTTCCGCCTCACCGTCAAGCGCTTACGTGAGCAGCTTGGATGGAGTCAGGCGCAACTAGCAGAAAAGCTGCGTGAGCAGGGGTTTTCCCAGTTTCACCCAACTACCGTTAGTCGAGTAGAGAAGGGTGACCGAGCCGTACGACTCGCCGAAGCCAGGGGCTTCGCCAAGGCCTTCGATCGAACGGTTGGAGAAATGATGCTCGATGAGGCATCTGGCGCCTACCACGACCGACTGAGCCGAGATCTAGATGATCTTTGGGTTGAGCGGCAGGCGATCCGCGCAGCCGCCGGCAGGGCGCAAGGGCATCGCACATCGGCCCAGTATCTGATCAGGAAGTTCGATCAGCAGGAGCTTGACTTCCGACTGAAGGATCTTCCGGTCGACATCCAAACAGGCCTGCTCAACCTGATACTCCGAGCGAAGAATGAGACGACTGGCAGGGCGTTCATTGAAGACCAAGTGTTGTACTTCGACGACGACGAGACAGAAGCCGAGCATGACTCAGCGCCGTAATCGTCGTGCCGGCGTCGAGGACCGGTGGCGCAAGCGCGACAAGACACCCTCAGCCAACGACGGCAAGGGAATGCGTTGGCGCGCAAGGTATGTCGACGCTGAAGGCCAGGAACACACCAAAGGCTTCACTCGGAAAGTGGATGCTCAGGATTGGCTGGACGAGCGAACGTCAGCGGTCGTCACCGGAACACACGTAGCGCCGCGGGATCAGCTCACAGTGGCCCAGTGGTGCGGCATGTGGATCGAGGCCTACCAAGTGAATCGGGCGTCCACCGTCAGGCAGGCGCGCACGCACATCACGCACATCACCGCCGAGTTCGGGGATCAGAAGATGGCGTCGATCAGGCCGACGATGGTGAAGGCGTGGGTGGCGAAGCTGCAGCAGCAGGGGATGGCGCCCAGCTACGTTCACGCGCTCCATTCGCGTCTGTCACAGATCCTCGGCGACGCCGTGCATGACCAGCTCCTCGTCCGAAACCCTTGTTCTCGGAGGACGTCGCCGCCGGCAGGCACGCAGAAGCCGTACGTGGCGACGACCGAACAGGTCTGGGCGTTGTACGACGTGATGGAGGAACCGTTGAAGGCCGCGGTGCTCCTCGGCGCGTTCGTCGGCTTGCGCGTGTCGGAGGCCGCGGCGTTGCGCGTCCAGGACGTCGACTTCATGCGCGGCATCGTGTTGCCGGTCCAGCAGTGGCCGGACGTCCCACTGAAGACGGAGGGGAGTAGTCAGCCGATCCCGATTCCTCAGGAGCTGGTGGTCCTGCTGTCGGAGTCGGTGCGGAACTATCCGTCGGCGACGGGAATGGTCCTGACGCAAGGCTTGGGAACCGATCATGCGGCGCCATGGTCGATCGAGCGTGCCGTCCGTGCGGCCAAGCCGAAGGTGAAGGGTCTGCCGGAGGAGTTCAGCTTCCACGATCTGCGGCACTATCTGGCGTCGCTGTTGATCGCGTCGGGCTCGGACGTGAAGACGGTGCAGGCGCGTCTGCGGCATTCGTCGGCTCGGACGACGTTGGACACGTACGCGCACCTGTGGCCGGACGCGGACGAGTCGACCCGCTCGGCGATCGGGAAGGTGATCGCGGAGCGGGCCGATTCTGCTGCGGACGGACTGCGGACGGTCTGACCTATCTGTGCAGGTCAGGGCCGTTTAAGGGTCAGCAGTCGTAGTACATCTGGAATTCGTAGGGGTGCGGGCGAACCTGCACCGGCAGGATCTCGTTCTCCCGCTTGTACGCCACCCAGGTGTCGATGAGGTCTTCGGTGAAGACGCCGCCGGCGGTCAGGTAGTCGTGATCCTCCTCGAGGCGGTCGATCACCGCGGACAGCGAGGTCGGGGCCTGCGGGATGCCCTTGGCCTCCTCGGGCGGCAGCTCGTAGAGGTCCTTGTCGACGGGCTCGTGCGGCTCGATCTTGTTCTTGATGCCGTCCAGGCCGGCCATCAACATCGCGGCGAACGCCAGGTACGGGTTGCCGGAGCTGTCCGGGCAACGGAACTCGATGCGCTTGGCCTTCGGGTTGTTGCCGGTGATCGGGATACGCACGCAGGCGCTGCGGTTGCGCTGGCTGTAGACCAGATTGATCGGGGCCTCGTAGCCGGGGACCAGTCGCTTGTACGAGTTGATCGTCGGGTTGGTGAAGGCCAGCAGGCTCGGGGCGTGGTGCAGAATGCCGCCGATGTAGTAGCGCGCCATGTCCGAGAGGCCGCCGTAGCCGGACTCGTCGTAGAACAGCGGCTTGCCGTCGAGCCACAGCGACTGGTGGGCGTGCATGCCCGAACCGTTGTCGCCGAAGAGCGGCTTGGGCATGAAGGTGACCGACTTGCCGTGCTGCCAAGCGGTGTTCTTGATGATGTACTTGAACAGCTGAACGTCGTCGGCCGCGTGCAGCAGAGTGTTGAACTTGTAGTTGATCTCCGCCTGGCCGCCGGTGCCCACCTCGTGGTGGCCGCGTTCCAGAGTGAAGCCGGAGTTCTGCAGCGTGGTCGACATCTCGTCGCGCAAGTCGACGTAGTGGTCGTACGGGGCCACCGGGAAGTAGCCGCCCTTGGGGCGCACCTTGTAACCGAGGTTCGGGGTGCCGTCCGGGTTGGTCTCCTTGCGGGCGTTCCACCAGCCGGACTCGGACTCGACCTTGTAGAAGGTCTCGTTCATCTCCGAGCCGTAGGAGACGCCGTCGAAGATGTAGAACTCGGCTTCGGCACCGAAGAAGCAGGTGTCGGCGATGCCGGTGGAGGTCAGGTAGTCCTGGGCCTTGCGGGCGACGTTGCGGGGGTCGCGGCTGTAGGCCTCGCGGGTGAACGGGTCGTGCACGAAGAAGCTGACGTTCATCGTCTTGGCCTTGCGGAACGGATCGATCCGCGCGGTGGCCGGGTCGGGCAGCAGCATCATGTCGGACTCGTCGATCGACTGGAAGCCGCGCACCGACGAGCCGTCGAAGGCGAGGCCTTCTTCGAAGACGGACTCATCGAACGCCGAGGCGGGGATCGAGAAGTGCTGCATGGTCCCGGGGAGGTCGCAGAACCGAATGTCGACGTATTCGACGCCCTCGGCCTTGATGCCCTCGAGTAGTTCTTCGTTCGTGTTGTACACGGTCGCCGTACTCCTTACTGGGGTGGTCCAGAACCTCTCTGGACCGCAATCCACCCTGCCATTGTCTCTCGCGGCAAGGCTGGATCGTTGGATTAGACGCTATGGAGGCGAGATTGCCCGTTGGTCAAGCCAATGTTTCCCCCGTGTTACACGACGGCCCGGCCCGGGTGGTCCAGGTCACGACCTAGAATGAAGGCATGGCTTCGAAGAACAGCTCGCAGGGACCGTCGATGCGTGATGCGGCCGGTTCCTGGCTGACCGGGCCGTATCAGGCCAAGGAAGACGTCGACTATCGCGGCCAGGACCTCGGGCTGCCCGAGACCGGGCCCGGATCGATCGCCGGCGGCTGGCGCCGCGTGCTGGCGCTGCTTCTCGACTGGTTCATCGCGGCGGGCGTCGCGTTCCTGATCGTGGGTGCCCAGCCCGCATACGAGGCGAACGGCCAGGTGTACACCGCGTTCGAGATGACTGCCCGCGAAATGGCCTGGCCGCAGTTCCTCGTCTGGTTCATCCTGAGCATCGCCACGGTGCTCTTCTTCGGTTTCACACCGGGGCAGTATCTGGCCGGCGTTCGGGTGGCGCGCGTGGACTTCGGTCCCGAGCGCGGTGCCGCCGAAGCCGCGGGTACCGAGCCGCGCGCCGCGGTGGGCCTGGTCCGCGCCTTCTTCCGGCAGTTCTTGGTCCCGTTCGTGGTCCCGGCGCTGATCAACGACTACAACGGCCGCGCCATGCACGACCGCGCCACCGGCACCGCAATCGTCCGAACCCGCTGACACAACTTACTACGCAGTAAAGAATGGTCCTCATGGGACTGTTCCAGCGAGGGCCGGCACGGATTCGACTCGACGGCGCGGTGGTGCTCGTCACCGGTGGCGCCCGCGGCATCGGTGCGCGCACCGCCTGCGCGGCAGGCGACCGCGGCGCCCACGTCTGGATCGGCGACCTCGATCCCGACCTGGCCGAACGCGCGGCGACCGGTGCGCAGTGTCGCCGACTCGACGTGACCGACCCGGCGTCCTGGCAGTCGCTGGTCGACGAGATCGTGCGGGTGCACGGCCGGATCGACGTCCTGGTGAACAACGCCGGGGTGATGCCCACGGGTTCGCTCATCGCACAGCCGCTGGCCGAGATCGACCTGACCCTCGATGTGAACGTGCGCGGTGTGCTGCTCGGGATGCGCGCCGTGCTGCCGACGATGATCGCCGCACGCCGCGGACACATCGTCAACGTCGCCTCGATGGCCGGGGAACTGCCGCTGCCGGGCATGGTGACCTACAACGCCAGCAAGTACGCGGCGCTGGGCGCCTCGCTGGCGGCGCGCCGCGAGTACGAGGCGGCCGGGATCGCGGTCTGCGCCATCCTGCCGGCCGCGGTGCGCACGGAACTGTCCTCCGGCGCCGATCTGGGCGGCACGCTGCCCACCGTCGACCCCGAACAGGTGGCGGACGCGATCTTGCACACGCTGCGCTCGCGCGCGGCGCAGACGTCGGTGCCGCAGTGGGTGTCGCCGGCCTGGCGGGTGGCCGACCTGCTGACCCCGGAGCCGCTGATGCGGCTGGCGCGCGGCGTGGCCGACGACGACCAGGCCCTTCGGATCAACGCGAACGCCGGCCGTCGGGGATACCTCGATCGAATCGCGGACCAGACACGCGCGCACGCCGAGCCGGGGATCAGGGAATCGGGGATCGCGGAATCGGATATCTCGGCATCGGGGATCGCGGAGTGAGCCCCGGATCGTCGACGGCGGTCGTGATCGGCTGCGGCGGCACGATCGGCGGCGCATGGTCGATCGCCGCGTTGGCCGCGCTCGCCGAGCAGACGGGCTGGGATCCGCGGGATGCCGCCATCCTGCAGGGCACTTCGGCGGGCGCGGAGATCGTCACCATGCTCGGTGCCGGGTTCTCTACCGACGACCTGGTCGCCATGTAGCTCGAGCAGCCGGTCGACGCGCGCCTGGCCCGGCACCTGGCCGACACGCCGTCGTCGCTGCCGCCGCTGCCGTGGCCGCAGTTGCCGCGGCCGGGCACGCTGGGCCGCCAGTCCGGTCACCGGCGCTGACCGGACTGGCGCCGCGCGGGCGCGCCAATCCCGACTGGCTGGGCCGACTGGCCGACGCGGTGACCGAACCCGGGCAGCGCTGGCTGCCGCGCACCGGGGTGCGGTTGGTGAGCTATCGGCCCGACGAGGATCGGCGCGTCGCGTTCACCGGCTCGCCGGGCCCGACGAATCCGAACCTGTCGGGTGGCGCGACCTTCAGCGAAGCCCTGCGCGCCTCCTGGGCGATTCCCGCGTGGATGCCGCCGGTGGAGATCGACGGGCGGACTACGTGGACGGCGGCGCCGCCTCCACCGCCTCGGTGGATCTGATCGCCGCGGACGAAGCCGACGTGATCTACGTGTCACGTCGATGGCCGGGCTCGACGACGTCCACGGGCCCGGTGTGGGCGGGCGGCTCGAAGCGACCCTGCTGCGGCGACCGATGTCGGCAGTCCTCACTCAAGAAGTGGCCCGGGTCCGGGCCCGCGGTACCCGCGTGGTGGTGGTCTCGCCGACCGCTCCGGAGATGGTGCAGCTCGGCGCGAACTTCATGCGCCGGGGTCGTCGCGGGAAGGCCTTCGCCGCGGCCCGGCACAGCACGGTGGCCACCGTCGCCGCCGCTCTCGCGCAGGACGCGTCCGCGTGAGTGCGGCCCCGCGGTCACCGCGCATCGTGATCATCGGCGCCGGGGTCGCGGGCATCACGGCGGCGCACGTGCTCACCGACGCCGGTTTCGACGACGTGACCGTGCTGGAGAAGGGCTCGGACGTGGGCGGCGTCTGGTACTGGAACCGCTACCCGGGGCTGACCTGCGATGTGCCGTCGCAGATCTACCAGTTCGGGTTCGCGCCCAAGCCCGACTGGCCGCGGGTGTGGGCCACCGGGCCGCAGATCCAGCGGTACCACCGCGACGTCGTCGAGCAACTCGGCCTCGCCTCCCGGATCCGATTGGACACCGAGGTGGTGGCCGCGGAGTTCGACGACGACACCGCAAGGTGGCGACTGCGCACCCGGGGCGGGGAGGAACTGGCCGCCGACTTCGTGCTGTGCGCCACCGGCGTGCTGCACAATCCGTCGATCCCGTCGATCGACGGCCTGGGCGATTTCGCCGGTCCCGTGGTGCACACCGCCCGCTGGGACGACGACCTGGTGACCGACGGCAAGGCGGTCGCGGTGATCGGTACCGGATCCACCCGGCGTGCAGGTGGTGTCGGCGCTGCACGGCGGGGCCGCGAGCCTCACGCACTTCGTGCGGTCGCCGCAGTGGGTGCTGTGGGCGCCGATGTGGCTGCCGCAGCCATCCGGCGTCGCCACCGCGCGGCGCAGCGTGCCGGGCCTGCACGACCGCGTGTTCCAGACGCTGCAGTGGGGGAGTCAGATTCTGGCCGACGTGGTGACCACGCCGTCCTGGCGTCGCCGCGCGGTGCAGGCCTACGCGCGCCTGTCGCTGCAACTCGGGGTGCGCGACGCGGCGCTGCGTGCGCGACTGACACCGGACGACGAGCCGCTGTGCAAGCGGCAGGTGGTGTCGGGCAGCTACTGCGCCGTGCAGTCGTCGAACACCCGGCTGGAGACCGCGGCCATCGAGAAGGTGGTGCCCGACGGGATCGTCACCGTCGACGGCCGGCTGCACCGCCTCGACGTGATCGTGCTGGCGACCGGCTTCCGCACGCACGACTACATGCGGCCCATGGCGATCACCGGCCGCGACGGCCGCACCCTCGATCAGGAATGAGTCGACGGCCCCCGCGCCTACCGGATGACGGCGATCCCCGG
This sequence comes from Gordonia alkaliphila, assembly GCF_039542465.1. NCBI lineage: Bacteria > Bacillati > Actinomycetota > Actinomycetes > Mycobacteriales > Gordoniaceae > Gordonia > Gordonia alkaliphila. The sequence continues at coordinate 10,565 of NZ_BAABIE010000006.1, forward strand.
TTTCCCGAATCTGTTCACCGTGCTGGGTCCCAACTCGCCGACCGGTTCCATCCCGGACCGGAACCGGCGCACTTCCGCGGAGCGCAGCCGCGACCGTCGTCGCCGGATCGGCCGTAAAATCAACGGCATGTGCCGAAACATTCGAACCCTGCATAACTTCGAGCCCCCGGCGACCACCGACGAGGTGCACGCGGCGGCGCTGCAATACGTGCGCAAGGTGGCGGGCACCACCAAACCGTCGCAGGCCAACGTCGCCGCCTTCGACGAGGCGGTGGAAGCGGTGGCCGCGGCGACCCAGCACCTGCTGGATCATCTGGTGACCAGCGCCGCGCCCAAGGACCGCGAGGTGGAGGCCGCCAAGGCCAAGGCCCGCTCGGCCGCCCGCTACGCGTAACGCGTCGTCAGCGGGTCCCGGCCGGGGTCAGTCGCTCAGGCGCCGCCGCGGCGACGGGCGGTGCGGGCGACGTTGCGCATCTTGGCGCCCTGCGGCATCGGACCCTTGGGCATGGCGGGACCGGACGCGCCCTTGCTCTTGAGGGCGGCCAGGCGGCCGTCGAGCGACTCCATGCGCTTGCGGTCGATGTTGCCGGGCAGCTTCTTGATGTGCTTCTCGAGCTTGGCGAGCTTGATCTCACCCTCGCCGTTGCCGACCACGATCTCGTAGATCGGGGTGTTGCCCACCACGCGGGCGGCCTTCTTCTTCTCTTGCGACATCAGCGGGCGCACGCGCGAGGCGGAGCCCTCGGCCACCAGGATGATGCCCGGCTTGCCGATCACGCGGTGCACGGCATCGAGCTGGCTGGTGCCGGCGACGGCCTGCTGCACGCGCCACTGGCCGCGCATGTTGCTCAACGCCCAGCCTGCCGCGCCCGGCTGGCCTTCGGCCTTCTTGAAGACGGTCGCCGACACGCGACGACCGAACAGAATGAACGCCAGGAGCACACCGACGGCGATGCCGAGCGGCAGCATCAGCCAGAGGCCGCCGAAGGCGTACTCGCCGATCAGGGCGAAGACGGTGGTCGACACGGCCACCACGCCGAGCATGAGCGGGATGAGCGCCTTGTCTTCCTTGCGCTGCATGTTGAAGGCCTGCCAGATCTGCTGGCGCTGCTCCTTCGAAGCCGCCTTGCGGGCGGTCTTCGCGGCCTTCTTGGCCTCTTTGCTCGCGGTGTCTTTCGCCTTTGCCATGCTGCCCAGTCTACGGTGCCATGCGCGCCAGGACCGACGAGGCCTCTTGCGCGGTGGTGCCCTCGTCGGCCAGGTGCGCCATGGCCGGGGCCAGTGCGCGGCCGTGGCGGGCCATGGCCTGTGCGTAGAGTCGTCCGGCCCGGTACGAGGAACGCACCAACGGCCCGGCCAGCACGCCGGCGAAGCCGAGTTCGGTGGCGAAGTCGGAGTGCTCGGCGAACTCCTCCGGCTTCACCCAGCGCTCCACCGGATGGTGGCGGGGCGTGGGCCGCAGGTACTGGGTGATGGTGACGATGTCGCAGCCGGCCTCATGCAGGTCGCGCAGCGCGTCGCGCACCTCCTCGGGCGTCTCGCCCAGGCCCAGGATCAGGTTCGACTTGGTGACCAGCCCGAAGTCGCGGGCCTGAGTCAGCACGTCGAGCGAGCGCTCGTAGCGGAACGCCGGGCGGATCCGCTTGAAGATGCGCGGCACCGTCTCCAGGTTGTGCGCCAGCACCTCCGGACGGGACTCGAAGACCTCGGCGAGCAGGTCGGGCTTGGCGTGGAAGTCGGGGATCAGATTCTCGACGCCGGTGCCCGGGTTGTACTCGTGGATCTTGCGGACCGTCTCGGCGTACAGCCAGGCGCCCTCGTCGGGCAGGTCGTCGCGGGCGACACCGGTGATCGTCGAGTAGCGCAGACCCATGGCCCGCACCGATTCGGCGACGCGGCGCGGCTCGTCGCGGTCGAGCGCGCTCGGCTTGCCGGTGTCGATCTGGCAGAAGTCGCAGCGCCGGGTGCACTGCTCGCCGCCGATCAGGAAGGTGGCCTCGCGGTCTTCCCAGCACTCGTAGATGTTCGGGCAGCCGGCTTCCTCGCAGACGGTGTTCAAGCCTTCGCTGCGCACCAGGTTCTTGAGCTCGGAGTACTCCGGACCCATCGTCGCGCGAGTCTTGATCCACTTCGGCTTGCGCTCGATGGGGGTCTGCGAGTTGCGCACCTCCAACCGGAGGAGCTTGCGGTCGGCGGGCGAGGTTGGCTGGGCGGTCACTGCACCGATCCTACGCGGTCCAGGCACTCCTGCACGTGGGCGGCGACGGCGTCGAGCGTCTCGGCGACGGTAAGCGCCGTTCCGGTCTCGGCGGCCAACGACGTGACCCCCGCGTCCGGGATGCCGCACGGGACGATCGCCGAGAACACCGACAGGTCCGGGTCCACGTTGAGCGCGAAGCCGTGCAGGGTGACGCCGCGGGCCACCCGGATGCCGATCTGCCCGAGTTTGCGTTCGCCGGCGTCGTCGATCACCCAGACACCGGATCGGCCCTCGACCCGGCCGGTGGTCAGCCCGCGGTCGGCGCAGAAGCCGATCAGGGCCTCCTCGACGCGGCGGACGTAGTCGACCACGTCGAGGGGTTCGGCGAGTTTCACGATCGGGTAGCCGACCAGCTGGCCGGGTCCGTGCCAGGTGATGCGGCCGCCGCGGTCGACGTCGATCACGCGGGCGCCGTTCACCGGACGGTCGCTGTCCTCGGTGCGCCGGCCCGCGGTGTAGATCGAGGGATGCTCGAGGAGCAGCAGCAGGTCGTGGTCCAGTTCGCCGGATGCCCGCTGCTCGGCCAGCTCGTGTTGCATCGCGTAGGCGGCCTCGTAGTCGACGGTGCCGAGCTTGCGGACTTCGAGAGGCGCGCTGCTGGCGCGCAGCGGACGATCAGGCACGGGTGTACTCCAGGGCTGCCGACAGGGTGGGGTGGGCGAAGCCGAAACCGTGCTCGGTCAGCACTGCCGGTTCCACTCGGGACGAGGTGAGGATCAGGTCGTCGACCAACTCGCCGCCGACGGCCTGCGCCAGGCGGGCGGGCACCGGAAGCATGGCCCGCCGACGGACGAGGCGGGCGAGCTTCTCGCTGAAGTCGCCGTACCGCACCGCGTGCGGCGCCGCCAGATTCACCGGTCCGGCGATCTCGGCGGCGTCGAGCAGATAGGTGATGGCGCGGACCTCGTCGGACAGCGAGATCCACGAGAAGTACTGGTTGCCGTCGCCGATGCGACCGCCGAGACCGAGCCGGTAGAGCGGCCGCAGACGACCGAGCAGGCCGCCGGACCGGGAGAGCACCGGCGCGGTCCGCAGATGGACCACGCGCGCACCGACCGCGGGTGCGGTGGCCGCCTCCCAATCGGCGGTGAGTGCCGCCAGGAAGCCGACGCCCACCGGCGTCGCCTCGGTGGCCGCCTCCTCGCCGGTGTCACCGTAGAAATCGGTGGCGCTGGCGCTGAGGAAGACGGGCACCCCGGCCTGCTGTACGGCTTCGGCGAGCACCCCGGTGGGGGTGACGCGCGAGTCCCGGAGCTGCTGTTTGAACCAGCCGCTCCAGCGTCGCGAGCCCAGGCCCACGCCGCCGAGGCCGACCACCGCGTCGACTCCGTCGAGCGCGCCCGGCGGAACCCCGAATGTCTCCGGGTCCCACCGGATCTGGCGGTCTCCGGTCACCGGCCCGCGCACCAGGCGCAGTACCTCGTGACCGGAGCCCGTCAGCGACTCGACGAGTGTCGAGCCGATCAGTCCGTGACTGCCGGCGACGGCGATACGCAACTACAGGCCCAGATCAGCGGCGAATTCGCCGGCCTCCAGGCGCTGACGCACCGTGGTGAGGAAGCGACCGGCGTCGGCACCGTCGATCAGGCGGTGATCGTAGGTCAGCGGCAGGTACGCCATCGACCGGGCCGCGATCGACTCGGTGCCGTCCTCGGCGGTGAGCACCACCGGGCGCTTCACGATGGCGCCGGTGCCCAGCATGGCGGCCTGCGGCGGCACCAGGATCGGGGTGTCGAACAGGGCGCCCTGGCTGCCGATGTTGGTGATGGTGAAGGTGCCGCCGGACAGCTCGTCGGGCTTCAGGTCGCCCGAGCGGGCACGCGCGGCGATGTCGGCGATCGCGCGGGCCAGGCCGGCCAGCGACAGATCGTCGGCGTTGTGGATCACCGGCGACAGCAGACCCTGCGGGGTGTCCACGGCGATACCCAGGTTCACCTGACCGTGGTAGGTGATCTCCTTCTTGGCCTCGTCGATGGAGGCGTTGATGTTCGGATGCACCTTGAGGGCCTCGACCACCGCCTTCGCGAAGAACGGCAGGAAGGTCAGGTTGACCCCCTCGGCGGCGCTGAAGGAGGCCTTGGCCTGTGCGCGCAGCGCCGCGATCCGGGTCATGTCGGCTTCGTGGACCTGCGTGAGCTGGGCGCTGGAGGCGAGCGACTCGCGGGTCTTCGCGGCGGTGATCTGGCGGATCCGGTTGATCGGCTGGGTGGTGCCGATCAGTGCCGCCAGGGCCGAGCTGGCCGCGGCGGGCGCGGGAGCCGCGGCGGCGGGCGCCGGTGCGGTCGGAGCAGCGGCCGGGGCCTTGGCGGCCTCGGCGGCGGCGAGCACGTCCTGCTTGCGGATGCGGCCGCCGACACCGGTGCCGGTCAGGGCGTTCAGGTCGACGTTGTGCTCCGCGGCGAGCTTGCGCACCAGCGGGGTGACGTACGGGGTGGACTCCAGGTCCTTGGGCGCGCTCGCGGCCGGTGCCGGAGCGGCCGCAGCAGGGGTGGGGGCCGGGGTGGGAGCAGGCGTGGGAGCCGGAGCCGGTGTGGGGGTCGGTGCGGACGCCGGGGTCGGTGCGGGCGCCGCCGGGGCGGGGGCGGCCGGGGCGGCACCGGCCGCACCGATCACGCCGAGCCGTCCGCCGACCTCGACGACGTCGTCCTCGTTCGCGACGATCTTCAGCAGCACGCCGGCGAAGGGCGACGGGATCTCGGTGTCGACCTTGTCGGTGGAGATCTCCAGCAGCGGCTCGTCGAGGGCCACCTCGTCGCCGACCTGCTTGAGCCACTGGGTCACGGTGCCCTCGGTGACCGACTCGCCGAGCTCCGGCATGGTCACGTCGTTACCGGACGCCGGGGCCGCGGGGGCGGCCGGCGCCGCGGGGGCCGCGGCGGGCTCCGGTGCAGCGGCGGGAGCGGGGGCGGCAGCAGGCTCGGGCTCCGGTGCGGCGGCGGGCGCGGGGGCCGCCTCGCCGGTGGCTTCGCCGGCCTCGCCGATCAGAGCGAGCTGGCCGCCCACCTCCACGACGTCGTCCTCGTGCGCCACGATTTTGATCAGGACGCCGGCGAAGGGCGACGGGATCTCGGTGTCGACCTTGTCCGTGGAGATCTCCAGCAACGGTTCATCCACCTCGACGGTGTCACCCTCGCTCTTCAGCCATTGGGTGACGGTCCCTTCGGTGACGCTTTCACCCAGTTCGGGCATCTCGACGGAGAAGGCCATTGCGTGTTGCTCCCTAGCTCAAATTTGTACGTGTGCCGGTCGACGGTCCTGCCGAATAAACCCTACCCTCATCGCCCCACCGGCTTGGGGGCCCTGGCGAGTTACCTGCGGGTACGCTTCAACCGGCGCTAGCGATGTCTTCCAGGACGGCGACGAGAGTCCGGACCGGGACGCCGGTGCCGCCCTTTCCGGTGTACCCGTACGCGCCGCCGGCGTTGAACGCGGGGCCCGCCACGTCGACGTGCGCCCAATCGATGTCGTCGGCCACGAACTCCTTCAAGAACATGGCGGCCGAGAGCATTCCGCCCCAGCGATGGTTGGTCACGTTCGCCAGGTCGGCGACCCGCGAGTTCAGGTCGGCGCGCAGCTCGGCGGGCATCGGCATCGGCCAGCCGTGCTCGCCGACCTCCTGGGACAGGCGGGCCACGCGGTCGCGGAACTCGTCGGTGCCCAGGACGCCCGGGGTGCGGGTGCCCAGCGCCACCATCTGCGCACCGGTCAGGGTGGCGGTGTCGATCAGGTAGTCCGGCTCGTCCTCGCAGGCGCGCACGATCGCGTCGGCCAGGATCAGGCGGCCCTCGGCGTCGGTGTTGAGGACCTCCACCGTGGTGCCGCCGTACTGGGTGAGGACGTCGCCGGGGCGCTGCGCGGTGCCTGACGGCATGTTCTCGGCCATCGGCACGGTCGCGGTGACCGCGACGTTCAGGCCGAGCTTCGCGGCGGCGACGACGGTGGCGATCACCGCGGCCGCGCCGCCCATGTCCGAGGTCATCTGCTCCATGCCGGCGGCCGGCTTGATCGAGATGCCGCCGGTGTCGAAGGTGACGCCCTTGCCGACCAGCGCGACCTTCTTGGCGGCGCCGGACGGGGCGTAGGTGAGGCGGACCAGACGCGGCGGCCGCGAGCTGCCCTGGCCGACGCCGAGGATACCGCCGTAGCCGCCGTCGGCGAGCGCCTGCTCGTCGAGGATCTGGACGTCCAGTCCGGCCGCGCTGCCGACCCGCTTGGCGCGGTCCGCGAACTCGCCGGGGTAGAGATGGCTCGGCGGGGTGTTCACGAAGTCGCGGGCGAGCGCGACGGCGTCGGCCACCACGAGGGCGTGTTCCAGCTCGCTCTTGGCCTGCTTGGTCTTCTGCGGCACCAGCAGGGTCACCTCGCTCGGCGGACGACGATCCGAGCGTGACTTGCCGGACCGGAAGTCGTCGAAGAGGTAGGCGCCGAGGTAGAAGCCTTCGGCGGCGGCGCTCAGATCGGCGGCGCCCAGCGTGGAGGTCACCGGCCCCGCGCCGTCCAGGGTGCGGACGGCGTTGCCTGCGGCCTGTCGGAGGTTCTCGGCGTCCTCGGCGTCGGCGGCGCTGCCCAGGCCCACGGCCGTCACCAGTCGTACGGGCAGGCCGGCGGGGGCGGGCACGGAGACCACCTGACCGGCCTTGCCGGTGGCGCCGACGGCGCGCAGCGCGGCGGTCAGTGCGTCGGCGGTCTCGTCGTCGAACAGGTCGTCGGTGACGAGCAGTGTGGGCTCGGTCTCGTCGGCGTCGGTATCGGCGGCGATCAGGCCGATCACCAGGACGTCGTCGTTCTTGGTCAGGGCTGTCCCGAGCTCGATGCGCGGGCCACGGTCACGGTCACAGATGTCGTTGCTGCTCACGCCAATCCACTCTACGGTGGTCCGCATGACTGCACTGCTCGCCGGCCCGATTGCCGACCGCCACGCCGCTCTCGGCGCCACCTTCGCCGAGTTCGGCGGCTGGGACATGCCCGTCTCCTACTCCGGAACCGGGGCCGAGCACGCCGCAGTCCGCACGGCGGTGGGGCTGTTCGACGTCAGTCACCTCGGCAAGGCACTGGTCGCCGGACCGGGCGCCGCCGCACTGATCAACCGGACCCTCACCAACGACCTCACCAAGATCACCCCCGGCAAGGCGCAGTACACGCTCTGCTGCAACGCGGCCGGCGGCGTGATCGACGACCTGATCGCCTACCTGGTCGGCGACGACGAGGTGTTCCTGGTGCCCAACGCGGCCAACACGCCCGCGGTGGTGGCCGCGCTCTCGGCGGCCGCACCGACCGAGGTGACGGTGACCGATCAGCATCGCGACTACGCGGTCTTCGCCGTGCAGGGTCCGCAGGCACCGGCCGTGCTCGACGCGCTCGGCCTGCCGTCCGACATGGAGTACATGGCCTTCGCCGACAGCGACCTGGTGCTCGGCGACCAGCGGTACCCGGTGCGCATCTGCCGCAGCGGCTACACCGGTGAACGCGGCTACGAGGTGCTGCCCCGCTGGGACGACGCCGGACCGGTCTGGGATGCGCTGCTGGCCGAGGTGACCGCGCGGGACGGTCTGCCCGCCGGTCTCGGCGCCCGCGACACGCTGCGCACCGAGATGGGGTACGCGCTGCACGGGCACGAGCTGAGCGAGGACATCACGCCGATCCAGGCGCGCAGTGCGTGGGCGGTCGGCTGGAACAAGCCCGAGTTCTTCGGGCGTGATGCCCTGCTCGCCGAGCGCGAAGCCGGTCCCGCCCGCCGCCTGATGGCGTTGCAGGCCAACGGGCGCGGCGTGCTCCGCGCCGGCTGCACGGTGCACCTGGCGCCGGGCGGCCCGCAGATCGGGGAGTGCACCTCGGGCACCTTCTCGCCGACGCTCAAGGCCGGTATCGGGCTGGCGCTGGTGGACACGCTGGCCGGGCTGTCGGTGGGCGACGAGGTGACGGTGGACGTGCGCGGCCGCGGCGTCGCCGCCACCGTCGTGAACCCGCCGTTCGTGGAGAGCCACGTCTGAGTCACCGCTGAGTCGGCGGGACGAAAACCGCTTGGGGGCCACCGGTATTGTTGACCGCATGACCCTGGAGTTCGTCCGCATCGATCACCCCCATCCCGTCTCGGACGGCCGTCGTGCCGAGATCCTGCAGTCGCCGGGCTTCGGTCGGCATTTCACCGATCACATGGTGTCGATCGACTTCGACCGCGCGCGTGGTTGGCATCGGGCGCAGGTCACTCCGTACGGACCGATCGCGCTGGATCCGGCGGCCATGGTGCTGCACTACGGCCAGGAGATCTTCGAGGGGCTCAAGGCGTACCGGCAGCCGGACGGCACCATCGCCGCGTTCCGGCCGGAAGCCAACGCCGAGCGGTTCATCGCCTCCGCGCAGCGACTGGCGATGCCGCCGCTGCCGGTCGACGACTTCGTCGGCGCGCTGCGCGAACTCCTCGCGGTGGATCACTCCTGGGTGCCCGCCGCCGGTGGTGAGGAAGCGCTCTACCTGCGTCCGTACATGTTCGCGACCGAGGCCAGCCTCGGGGTGCGTCCGGCCGACGAGTACCGCTTCGTCCTCATCGCCTCGCCGGCCGGCGCCTACTTCTCCGGCGGCGTGAAGCCGGTCAGCGTGTACCTCAGCACCGAGTACGTGCGCGCCTCGCCGGGCGGCACCGGCGCCGCCAAGTTCGGCGGCAACTACGCCGCGTCGCTGCTGGCGCAGGCGCAGGCCGCCGAGCAGGGCTGCGACCAGGTGGTCTGGCTCGACGCCGTGGAGCGCCGCTACATCGAGGAGATGGGCGGCATGAACCTGTTCTTCGTCTTCGGCAGCGGCTCCGACGCCGAGATCGTCACGCCGGAGCTGTCCGGTTCGCTGTTGCCCGGCATCACCCGCGCCTCACTGCTGACCCTGGCCTCCGACGCCGGCTACCGCGTGAGCGAGCGCAAGATCACCACTGACGAACTGCGCGCGGGCGCGGCCGACGGCAGCATCAGCGAGGTCTTCGCGTGCGGCACCGCCGCCGTCATCACTCCGGTCGGGCGCGTCAAGGGCGTCGCCGACGACTACCAGATCGGCGACGGCACCACCGGCGAGGTGACGCAGGCGTTGCGGGACACCCTGACCGGGCTGCAGCGCGGGACCTTCGCCGACACCCACGGCTGGATGACCACCCTGCACGGATAGTTCTTCGCCGCGGCCCCCGCTCCGGGACCAACCCGGGGCGGGGGCGTCAGAAGAGGACCACGATCAGCGCGAGCGTCGTCGACAGCTCGAGGGTCGCGCCGAGGACGTCGCCGGACACGCCGCCCATGCGACGGGCGCAGTGCCGGGTGAAGACCGCGGCGAACACCGCCGCGACGACCAGCGCGATCACCGGCAGCAGCCATCGGTCGGGCCAGCCGATTCCCACGGCGGCGGCCGCGGCGACGGCCAGCCACAGCGGAATCGACAGGCGCTGGCTGCCGGCCACCAGCGCACCGAAACCGTCCGCGTTCGCGGCGGGCAGCGCGCGGCGGCACGCGATCGGCACGGTGACGCGGCCGACGAAGATCACGAAGGCGATGGTCCACCACCGCCCCTCGTCGGTGAGGGCACCGAACGCCAAGGCCTGGATGAGCAGCACGAGGACCAGCGCGGCCGCGCCGAACGGGCCGACGTCGCCGCTGCGCATCACGGCGCGCACCCGGTCGGCGTCGCCGTAGCAGCCCAGGCCGTCGACGGTGTCGGCCAGACCGTCCAGGTGCATGCCGCGGGTGGCGAGCGCACCGAAGGCCACGCACAACGCGCCGATCAGCGGACTCGGCAGCGCGGTGGCGTCGAGACCGAGGGCGATACCGGCGGTGGCCGCGCCGAGCAGCAGGCCGATCACCGGGAGGGCGGCGATCACCGCGGCGCCCACGCGGGCGTCGGGGGCCGAGCGCGGCTGCGGCACCGGCAGCACCGTCATCCAACTGAGCGCCACGTGCAGTGTGCGCACGGGCGACTCAGGCCTGGTCGGCGACACCGGCTTCGCCGAAGGTGGCCATGTCGATCATGATGTCGACGGCGTCGGCGACCACCGGGAGCGCGGTGACCGCACCGGAGCCCTCGCCGAGGCGCATCGACAGCTCCAGGATCGGTTCCAGGCCCAGTTCGGCCAAGGCGAAGCCGTGGGCCGGCTCGGTGGACCGATGGCCGGCGCACCACCAGGCCACCGCGCCGGGGGCCAGGGCGTTCGCGATCAGCGCCGCCGACGTCACCACCATCCCGTCGAGGATCACCGGGGTCTTGCGGAGCGCGCTCTGCGCCAGGAAACCGGCCATCGCGGCCAGATCCGGGCCGGCCACCGCCGCGAGCAACGACAGCGGGTCGTGCCGATGGCGGCGCCCGTGGCGGAGGCCGTCGCGGATCGCCGCCGTCTTGCGGATCCAGCCCGCATCGTCGATCCCGGTGCCGCGCCCGACCACCACGACCGGTTCCTTGCCGGTGACGGTGCCGGTGAGGACGGCGGCCGGGGTGGTGTTGCCGATGCCCATGTCGCCGGCGATCAGCAGGTCGGCACCGGCGTCGACCAACTGGTCGGCCACCGCGCGCCCGGCGGCCACGGCCCGGCGTGCCTCGGCGAGCGTCATGGCCTCGCCGCGGCGCAGGTCGCCGGTGCTGCGCCGCACCTTGTAGCGCGCCACGTGCGGATCGGGGTCGTCGGTGTCGACCGACATGTCGAGGACCTGCACCGAGGCGCCGGCCCGGCGGGCGAGCACGTTGATCGCGGCACCGCCGGCGGCGATGTTGGCGACCATCTGGCTGGTCACTTCGGCGGGGAAGGCGGAGACGCCCTCGCGGGCGACGCCGTGATCGCCGGCGAACACCACCACCGCCGGAGCGGTGATCCGACGCGGCGGGCACACCCCCTGGCAGGACGAGATCCAGACCCCGAGGTCTTCCAGTCGCCCCAGAGCGTTCGGCGGTTTGGTCAGGGTCAGCAGACGGGCGCGGGCCGCGTCGGCGACGTCGTCGTCGGGCAGATCGATGACGTCGAACAGCTCGGCATCGGTCGGATCCAGGGCTGCCGACGACGCGGGCACCGGGGAAGCAGACGCCTCCGTCGGCGCGGGCTGCTCGGACGGGGAGGGTTGCTCGGCCGGGGAGGGGACCGGTGCCGGAACCGGCGTGGTCGGCGCGACGTTCGCCGAGGTCGGGGTCTCTGCGGGAGCGGCCGGTGCGACGACCGATTCGGTCGGGACGAAGACGCGGCCGGCGACGATCAGCTCGACGTCGTCGCAGACGGAGCCGACCGCGAGATTGGCGGCCGCCAGCGACTCGGTGTCGGTGCTCACGATCACCAGGTCGCCGCGGAACTGCGCCACCGCGTCCGGCAGGTCGGCGGCGTCCGCGGACCAGTGGCCGAGATGGTCGACGAGGGTCGCGGTGTCGGGATCCTCGCGCAGCGCCGTGACCAGGTTCGGCGTGGACTCCAGGGACAGCCGACGCACCGTCGGACGTCCGGCGAGGAGCTGTTCGGCGCGCGCGGACTTGCCCGCCCGGGCCCCGCCCAGGACCAGCGTGCGCATGCGGCGCTAGACCTCGTCGCCGACGGAGACGCGCGGGCGCGGCGCCCGCATCATCCGCAACTGCATGGCGCGCGTGAACGCGTAGAAGCCCAGGCGCAGGCCGCCGTCGGTGGTCTCCGGGTAGCGCTCGCGCACCCGCTTGTTCACCATGCGGCCCAGGATCACCGAGTCGATGAGCATGAAGACGACGAAGGCCAGCATCAGGAAGTTGATGTAGAAGGCGAAGTCCGGAAGCATCATCGCGACGATCAGCACGATCGCGAACGGCATGAACAGTCCGGCGAAGTTGCGACGCGAGTCGACCAGGTCGCGGGTGTAGGCGCGCACGGGACCGCGGTCGCGGGCGATCATGTACTTCTCGTCGCCCGACATCATCTTCTCGCGCTGCTCGGAACGCGCCTTGTTCCGCTCGGCGCGCAGCTCCTTGCGCTCTTCCTTGCTGAGCGTGGACTTCTCCGCCTTGCGACGGGCGCGCGCCTCGGCGCGGTTGGTCGGCGGCGGTGCCACCGGACCGGACCGGCGGCCCTGCGCATCGCGGCGCTTCGGAGTGGGCCGACCCTTGCCCGGGGTCGTCGCTCCGGAACGGGCCGGGGTCTCCGGCGCGGCGGTCGCGGCGTCGGAAACGCTCTGCGCGGGGGCTTCGTCGGCGACATCGGCGCCGGATTTCCAGGGCAACTTCACGCCCACGAGTTTAGGCCATGCGCAAACCCGGCCACGACCGCGATCACGCCACCTGTGCCCTTCATGGACACTAGGGTCTTGAGTCATGACTGGCGGGGTGCGGGTAGCGGTGATGCCGGATTCGTTCGGGGGGACCCTCGACGCGGTCCAGGCGGCCGCGGCGATCGGGGCGGGGTGGCATGCCGGCCGACCGGACGACGTGGTGGTCCTGGCCCCGCAGTCCGACGGCGGTCCGGGCTTCATCGACGTGCTGGCCACCGCCTTCGGCGGCGAGGTGCGCACCCAGACGGTCACCGGCCCGCTCGGCGAACCGGTACGTGCCTCGTGGCTGCTGCACGACGGGGTGGCCTACCTCGAGGCGGCGCAGGCCTGCGGACTGCACCTGCTGGAGCAGCCGCCGAACCCGTCTGCGGCGGTCGCCGCCACCAGCGCCGGTGTGGGCGACCTCCTTTCCGCGGCCCTGCTGGTCGGCTGTCGCACCATCGTCGTCGGGCTCGGCGGCTCGGCCGTGTCCGACGGCGGACGCGGTGCGTCCGACCGTCTCGGCGGATGTGCGGCCGCGCGGCGCCTGCTCGGCGACGTCGATCTGATCGTGGCGACCGACGTGGACAACCCGCTGCTCGGTCCGACAGGTGCGGTGCACGTCTTCGGCCCGCAGAAGGGTGCCGACGAGTCGACCGTCGCGCTCCTGGAGAAGCGGATGATCCTGTGGGCGGCGCACATCGAAGCCGACTGCGGGGTGGCGGTGGCCGACACCCCCGGTGCCGGTGCGGCGGGTGGACTGGGCGCGGTGCTGCTCGCGTGGGGCGGCCGTCGGGTCTCCGGCTCCGAGTTCGTCGCCGAACAGACCGGCCGTCGTGCCAAGATCGCCGCCGCCGACGTGGTCATCACCGGCGAGGGCCGACTGGATTCACAGACCCTGCGCGGCAAGGCGGTCGCCGTCGTCGCCGCCGAAGCCCATCGCGCCGGGGTGCCGGTGATCGTGCTGGCCGGGCAGTCCACCCTGCCGGTCCGGGTGGTGCCGAACCTGGGCGAGGTGCATTCGCTGACGCACCACACGGGGTCGATCGAGGAGGCGATAGCGAACGCCGGACCGCGACTGACCGACCTCGCGGCCGAGGTGGCGGCGCGGTGGGATCCGGCGGCGGCGGCGACCGTCGAACTCGCCGCCGATCCGGTCGAGGAGAACGCCGCGGAATCCTCCACGGTGGGGGAATAGACGAGTACGGAGTACCGTTGTAGCGGAAGGTTCGTCAAAAGTATCGTCGTTCGCGCCATCACTTCGCGCCGTGACAAAGGGAGCACCCATGACCGTCCAGAATGAGACCGCCCAGACGGGCGTGGTTCTGACCGATTCCGCCGCAGCCAAGGCCAAGGCGCTTCTCGACCAGGAGGGCCGCAACGACATGGCTCTGCGCATCGAGGTGCAGCCGGGTGGTTGCGCGGGCCTGCGTTACCAGCTGTTCTTCGACGACCGCACCCTCGACGGCGACGTGGTGACCGACTTCGGCGGCGTGAAGCTGGCCGTGGACCGCATGAGCGTGCCCTACATGCAGGGCGCCACCATCGACTTCGTCGACTCGATCGAGAAGCAGGGCTTCACCATCGACAATCCGAACGCGACCGGCAGCTGCGCCTGCGGCGACTCGTTCAACTGATCTGATCCGCACACCGGCCGCCTCCCCCAACCAGGGGGAGGTGGCCGGTGGCGTCTGCGCGCCGATTATCGTGGACGAATGTTCATTGCTGTCTGCGGGTCGCTGGCGACCGACCATCTGATGAAGTTCCCCGGAAAGTTCTCCGAACAGTTGCTGAGCGACCAGTTGGAGCACATCTCGCTGAGCTTCCTCACCGAGGACCTGCTGGTCCGGCGCGGCGGCGTCGGCGGCAACATCGCCTTCGCCATCGGCGCGCTCGGCGGCACGCCGCTGCTCATCGGAGCGGCCGGCGAAGACTTCGGCGACTACCGCGAATGGCTCACCGACCACGGCGTCGACTGCCGCGGTGTGCGGATCTCGCGCACCCAGCACACCGCCCGGTTCACCTGCACCACCGACGAGACCATGGCGCAGCTGGCCTTCTTCTACCCGGGCGCCATGTCCGAGTCCCGGCACATCGACGTCACCGAGGTATTCGACGAGACCGGTCGACCCGACCTGGTCCTGATCGCACCCGACGACCCCGAAGCGATGGTCCGCCACACCGAACTGTGCCGCGATCACCGCATCCCGTTCGCCGCCGACCCCTCCCAGCAGCTGGCCCGCCTCGACGGCGACACCATTCGCGGCCTCATCCAGGGCGCCGAGTTCCTGTTCACCAACGAATACGAGTGGGGCCTGCTGCTGCAGAAGACCGGCCTCACCGAGGCGGAAGTGGCCGAGCTGGTCGAGGTCCGCGTCACCACCAAGGGCGGCGCCGGCATCGAGATCGCGGCGACGGGTCAGCCGACCCTGCAGGTGCCGGTGGTTCCGGTGAACGACCAGAGCGACCCGACGGGTGTGGGCGACGGTTTCCGCGCCGGCTTCCTGACCGGACTGTCCCGCGGGCTGCGGCACGAGCGCGCCGCGCAGCTGGGCGCGATGGTGGCCACCCTGGTCCTTGAATGCGAGTCCACGCAGGGCTGGCTGTGGAACCGTGAGTCCGCGCTGGAGCGCATCGGCGCCGCCTACGGTGAGGCCGCCGCGGCGGACATCCGCGCGGTGCTGTAACTCGGTGCCGGTGCTCCTCTCCGGGGGAGGGGAGCACCGGGTCGACCGACGGTCAGAGGAGTACCGGGTAGTCCGGCTCGTCGATCTGCGGGTCGACGGAGCCGTCGACGAAGATCCCGTACCAGATCATGAAGCACAGCACCGTCCAGATCCGACGGCTGTTGTCGACGGTGCCGGCGCGATGCTCGTCGAGCATCTGCAGCACGAACTGCTTGTCGAAGAGGTGATCGGTGTCCGAGTCGACGATCACCTGTCGAGCCCAGTCGAACATCTCCGGGCCGGCCAGCCAGTGGCGCAGCGGCACCGGGAAGCCCAGCTTGCGGCGATGCAGCACGTGCGGGGGCACGATCTGCTCCAGCGCCTTGCGCAGCGCGTACTTGGTGGTGCCGTTGGCGATCTTCTGGTCGAACGGCAGGCCCTGGGCGACGTCGAACACCTCCTTGTCCAGGAACGGGACGCGGAGTTCGAGCGAATTGGCCATGGTGATCTTGTCGGCCTTGACCAGGATGTCGCCGCGCAGCCACGTGAACAGGTCCAGGTGCTGCATGCGAGCGACCGGATCCATGCCGACGCTTTCGGCGTAGATCGGCGCGGTCACGTCGGTGTGGGTCCACTCCGGGCGGTAGTTGCGCAGGACGCGGCGCAGGCGCTCGTCGTCGAAGCTGCGGGCGTTGCCGTAGTAGCGCTCCTCCAGGGTCAGTGATCCACGGTGCAGCAGGCTCTTGCCGCGGGTGCCCTCCGGGATGCGCTCGGAGAGCCGTCCGGCGGCGCGACGCAGGCGCGGGCCCATCCGGTCGAAGGCCTTCAGCGACAGCGGCTCCTTGTAGATGGTGTAGCCGCCGAACAGTTCGTCGGCGCCCTCACCGGACAGCACCACCTTCACGTGCTTGCGCGCCTCGGCGGCCACGAAGTACAGCGGCACCAGGGCCGGGTCGGCCACCGGATCGTCGAGGTACCAGATGATCTTGGGGATCGCCGCGATGTACTCCTCGGGGCTGACCACCTTGATCACGTGGCGCGCGCCGATCGCCTCCGCGGATTCGGCGGCGACGTCGATCTCCGAGTAGCCGGTGCGCTCGAAGCCGGTGGTGAAGGTGATCAGGTCCGGATTGTGGGTGATGGCCAGCGCCGCGATGGCGGTGGAGTCGATGCCGCCGGACAGGAAGGAGCCGACCGTCACGTCGGCGCGCATGTGCTTGGCCACCGAGTCGCGCAGCACGTCGGCGATCTCGTCGTAGCGGGCCTGCTCGGCGTCGTGCGCGAAGGGACGGATGGTGAACTTCGGCGTGAAGTAGCGGGTGACCGCCGGTTTGGCGCCCGGCGTCAGGGTCGCGTAGGTACCCGATTCGAGGCGGCGGATGTCGGCGTGCAGCGATTCGGGTTCGGGCACGTACTGCAGGGCGGTGTAGTGCTCGATGGCTCGCGGGTCGAGGGCGTCGGACAGGCCCAGGTTGTCGAGCAGTTCCAGCAGGCTCTTCTTCTCGCTGCCGAAAGCGGTGCCGCCGGGCCCGGTGGCCCAGTACAGCGGCTTGATGCCGAACGGGTCGCGGGCGAGGAACAGCTTCTCGGTGACGGTGTCCCACACCGCGAAGGCGAACATGCCGCGCAGCTTGCGGACCACTTCCGGACCCCAGTGGTGGAAGCCGACGACGATGGGCTCGCCGTCGCCCTCGGTGCCGAACTCGGCGCCGAACTCCTCCTGCAGCTCCTTGCGGAGCTCCAGGTAGTTGTAGATCTCACCGTTGAAGGCCAGGGCATACCGCTCCGGCTGCTCGGGCGGACCCCACAGCAGCGGCTGGGGGGAGTGCTCGATGTCGATGATGGAGAGCCGGTTGAAGCCCAGCACCAGGTCGTCGTCGTGCCAGGTGAGCGCATCATCGGGACCGCGGTGCCGCATGCAGCGCGAGGCGCCGGCGACCTGGTCGACGAGCGACGACGCGGAGCCGTCAGCGGTGAGCATTCCGAGTAGACCGCACACTGCAGGAGCGTCCCTTCGATCAAAGACGGGTGAATGTCGAGGCCATCGGTACCGCTGACGACCACCCGACCACTATGCCGCAGACACCTCCGACCGGGCCAACTCTCCGGGGCGCGTCCGGTGTGGTCGACACGACGGGAGACCCAATCGCGAGGGAATCACCGGGTTGGTCTACGCTGCGTAGTACTAGGTGCGAGAATGTCCTCAGCGAGTGCTGCTCGTTGCGGAAACAACGTACGAAATAGCTCCCTGTCAGCAGGAAGGCGTGAAATTGACTCACGGTGGACGTTCGTCGGCCCGGCGCAGCCCAAGTGCGTCGCGCACGGTGAAACGAGTTGCGGCGCTCGGTGCGCTCGCACTCACTGCGCTGTTCGTTACCGGGTGTAGCCCGGAGGAGGCTGTCCGCTTCGGCTGGCCAGCTGGTGTCACCACGGAGAGCAAGAGCATGCTCACGCTCTGGCAGTGGGCTGTGATCGCAGCTCTCGCCATG
This sequence comes from Gordonia alkaliphila, assembly GCF_039542465.1. Lineage (NCBI taxonomy): Bacteria > Bacillati > Actinomycetota > Actinomycetes > Mycobacteriales > Gordoniaceae > Gordonia > Gordonia alkaliphila. The sequence goes on from NZ_BAABIE010000006.1 coordinate 28,197, forward strand.
GGCGTGTTGGTGTGGGGCCTGATCTTCTGGACCATTACTTTCCATCGTCGTAAGGGCAACAACGACACGACGCCGCGTCCGGCCGACGAGGAATTCCCTCGCCAGACCGGCTACAACGTGCCGTTGGAACTGGCCTACACCGCCGTTCCGTTCGTCCTGATCGCCGTGCTCTTCTACTTCACCGTCGTCACGCAGACGAAGGTGGAGAAGATGGAAGACAACCCGGCCGTCGTTGTCGACGTAACCGCGTTCCAGTGGAACTGGAAGTTCGGCTACAACTCGGTCCGCGCTGCGGACGGCCAGCAGCTGGTCGACTCCTCGGAGGCCAAGAAGGGTGAGCCGTTCGCTCTGAACATCCCCGAGTACTACGAGCACGAGGGTGAGCGCAAGCAGCTTCCGGGTCCGGCCGGCGGTCGCGATCAGAAGATCCGCGACTACCTGACCTTCAACGACATCGAGGTGCTCGGCACCTCGTCCGAGATCCCGATCCTGCTGCTGCCGACCGGCACCCGCGTCGAGTTCAACCTCGCCTCGGCCGACGTCGTGCACTCGTTCTGGGTTCCCGAGTTCCTGTTCAAGCGCGATACGTTCCCGTTCCCGGAGCAGAACCACCAGAACCCGAAGTTCCAGATCAGTGAGATCGAGCGCGAAGGCGCCTTCGTGGGTCGCTGCGCAGAGATGTGCGGTACCTACCACTCGATGATGAACTTCGAAGTTCGTGCCGTCAGCCCCGCGGTGTTCGACGCCTACATCCAGTGGCGCAAGGACAACCCGACGGCCGGCAACGCCGAAGCACTGACGGCCGTGTGCCAGGAACCGCAGTCCGTGGTCACCGCACCGTTCAACAGCCGTCGCGTGTCGACCACTGACCTGCCCGACAACCTGGGCGACGCCAACAACACGTCGACCATCGGCAAGGGCTGCAAGCCTGCGGAAGGTGTGAATCTTTCATGAAGATCGAAGCACGGATTTTTGAAGCCCTTGCGGTCTTCTTCATCGTCGTAGGCATCATCTACACGGTGGCGACACACTTCTACTACACCGGTGTGGAGTGGGCAGGCGCCTCGTCCCTGTTCTTCTCGGCCGCACTGTCGATCCTGGCCGGCACGTACTTCCGGTTCGTGGCTCGACGGGTCGAGATCCGCCCGGAGGACTACGACGATGCCGAGATCGAAGACGGCGCAGGCGAGCTGGGCTTCTTCAGCCCGCACAGCTTCTGGCCGATCGCGATCGCCGCGGGTGCCGCACTGTTCGCGCTGGGCTTCGCGACCTCGAACTTCTACTTCGCGATCGGTTCTGTCGTGGTGATCATCGCGACGGTCGTGGGCCTGGTCCTCGAGTACCACGTGGGCCCGGAGAAGCACTGACTCTCTGAGCCTTCGCAAGACTGACACCGGCCGCACCTGGATTCCCAGGTGCGGCCGGTGTCTTCGCTGCCGCCGCTGCGGTCTGTAGGGAGACGCTGACAGGAGTTCGGGAAAACAACGGCGTCCTGGCGCGCACCGATGGCGTATATCCATCGGCGCGGCTCAGGACGCCGTTGTTTTACCGCCTCGGGTACCTGCCGTTCGAGCAAGGTACGGCGAACTCGTCCTTCCCATGTCAACGGCGGGTGAAAACTGCCCCCTTTTCGACGACTGAAAATTGACCCCTGTGTGCACCACTCCGAGGTCCTCGCACTCAGCGGCGATTCTTACCGCACACGCTGCCGACGGGAGCTCCTCACGACGTCGCCCGAAGCGGGGAACACCCGCGGCGGCGCCAGCACGGTCCTCGTACCCAGAGTGCGAGCGATCGCCGCGGATCAGTGAGCCTGCGTCGCCCACCGCTCGGTGACTCCCGGTCCCACACAAGGGTGCTGGAGACCGTGCCGATTCCGGCGATCAGTTCCCACATGCCGGCGAGGATGTCTCCGGCCTGCCGTGACGGGATCATCATCGCCGCTAGGAACTTCGAGAACGTCAGCGTTATCACCAGCACCGGAAGAATCGCCGTCTGCCCGTGACCAGTCGGGATCCGGGTCGCCGGAAACCACACGTCCAGCCGTGCCGACTCACCCGGCGTCCGCACGATCCGATCCGCCGCATCGATCCCGACATACTCCGGCCGGATCAGCCGGATCCGTTTCTTCCGAATCGTCAGCGAGTTCGTCCACCCGATCCGCTCGGCGATCACCGTCGCCGGCATCCGCGTATCGAGCTTCCACTGCTGCCGTATCTGCGGTTCGACCGCACCGACCGACGAACCCTCGACGGCCGCCGGTACGTCGGTGGCTCCTGCGACCGCGATGCCGCCCGCACCCGTGCTTGTGGCGACACCGGTCCGCCGGACAATCGCCTTGATCGGCAAGCCCTCGGCCTGTGCAGCCGACGGATCTCGGCCCAATCGTCCCCAGAAATCACACCCTCCAGAGTGTCGAAGGGGGTCAAGATTCACCCGTCGTCCAGGGGTCAGTATTCACGCGTCGTCGACACGGCAGGACATCGGAAGGCGAGACAGTGGAGCCGGGGAAGTCGCCCGCACGAATCCGGGACCTCGGAACCAGACCTAGGCGGGTGGGGTAGGGGAGTTGACGAACCACAGGTTCTCTTCGCGGAGACCGCGGCTGCGCCAGCCGTCCGGGGTGCGGACCATCTGATGGTGGTAGTAGCCGCCGCAGAAACTCAGCTCGGCGAAGCCGGGGAACTGCATGGGGTTGTAGAACTGGGCGTGCACGGTCGCGGTGTCGCCGTCGAGGTCCACCTCGATGTTGGAGACGTAATGCATGGACATCGGCACCACGGACAGGGATTGCTCGAGCCACGCGGCCACCTCGTCCCGAGGGCCGGCGATGCCGAAGGGCGCCGAGGTGTAGTCGATCTGAGCGTCCGGGGTGAAGACCGTGCGGTACAGGTCCCAGTCCCGTGTGTCGACGGCCCGGGCGTAGGTCGCGAGCAGCTGCTGTAGTGCGAGGGTGTCGGCGGTCCGGGCGGGCAGATCGGTGGAATCGGAGGAGTCGATCATGGACTTCATTCTCACCGGTAGGCCGCCCGGACGTGGTCCACTCACCGAAACCAGGGGACCCGACGACGAAGGCCGCCTCGCCAATGGCGAGACGGCCTTCGTGTGGTGCGGTGCGAACTACTCGCTGTCGAGCGGGTTGCCACCCTTGGCCTGCAGATCCTGCAGAGCCTTCTTCTCGGCGGCGTGGCCGGCGTGCTCGGTGGCCACATTGGTCGCCTGCTCGTCGGCGGGGTCGGCCACCAGCAGCGAACCGGTGCCCGGGGCGCCGGCCGAACCCAGCTTGTTCATCCGCTTCGGCAGAGCCGCTCCCTGGTAGGGGAGGGGGATCGGATGACCATGGCTGTCCACCGGGCCGAGCGGCTGGTGGATCTCGATGTACTCGCCGACGGCCTCGCGACGGATGATGCCCGTCTCGATACCGTGTGCCAGCACCTCGCGGTCGCTGCGCTGCAGGGACAGAGCCCAGCGGTAGGTGATGAAGTACACCAGCGGCGGCAGCAGGATCAGACCGATACGACCGATCCAGGTGGTGGCGTTCAGCGAGATGTCGAACTTGAAGGCGATGATGTCGTTGAAGCAGGCCACGGTCAGGATGATGTAGAAGGTCAGAGCCATCGCGCCGACCGCCGTGCGGACCGGGACGTCACGCGGACGCTGCAGCAGGTTGTGCGGCGCCTTGTCCTTGGTCAGTGCCGACTCGATCCACGGGTAAGCGAACAGCAGACCGAAGATCACGCCGATCACCAGGACCACCCAGAAGACGGCGGGGATCGTGTAGTTGCCCAGATAGAGCTCCCACGCCGGCATGAGTCGAGCGAAGCCGTCCGTCCACATCATGTAGATGTCCGGCTGCGAGCCGGCCGACACCTGCGCCGGGTTGTACGGGCCGATGTTCCAGACCGCGTTGATCTGGAAGACGCCGGACATCAGCGCCAGGAAACCGAACGTGATGGCGAAGAAGGCGCCGCCCTTGGCCGCGAAGACCGGGAGGATTCGGACGCCGACGACGTTGTTCTCGGTTCGACCGGGGCCGGGGAACTGCGTGTGCTTCTGGTACCAGACGAGTGCCAGGTGAGCGCCGATCAGGGCCAGGATGATGGCCGGGAAGATCAGCACGTGCAGCACGTACAGGCGGCTGATGATGATGTCGCCCGGGAAGTCGCCGTTGAAGAGGGCGAACTGCAGCCAGGTGCCGATCAGCGGGAGGCTCAGGACGATACCGCTCATGGCGGCGCGGACGCCGGTGCCCGAGAGCAGGTCGTCGGGGAGCGAGTAGCCGAAGAAGCCTTCGAACATCGCCAGCAGCAGCAGGAAGCAACCGATCACCCAGTTGGCTTCACGCGGCTTGCGGAACGCACCGGTGAAGAAGATGCGCATCATGTGGATGATGATCGACGCCGCGAACATCAGGGCTGCCCAGTGGTGGATCTGTCGGACGAATAGACCGCCGCGGACCTCGAAGGAGAGGTCGAGGGTGGTCTCGTACGCGCGGCTCATGGTGACACCGTTGAGCGGCAGGTAGGCGCCGTCGTAGGTCACGTGGGCCATCGACGGGTCGAAGAACATGGTGAGGTACACGCCCGAGATCAGCAGGATCACGAAGCTGTACAGCGCCAACTCGCCGAGCAGGAACGACCAGTGGGTCGGGAAGACCTTGTTCACCTGCCGACGGATACCGGCCGCAGCGCGGTATCGAACATCTACTTCACGCGCTTGCGCGCCGACGCGGTCGCCCACGGTGGTCATGACTTACGCTCCCAGAATGCCGGACCGACGGGTTCGATGAAGTCGCCGGCAGCGACCATGTACCCCTGATTGTTCACCGTGATCGGCAGCTGTGCGAGAGCGCGGGCAGCCGGTCCGAAGATGGGCTTGGCGAACTCGAGCGCGTCGAACTGCGACTGGTGGCACGGGCAGAGAATGCGGTTGGTCTGCTGCTCGTACAAGGAGGTCGGGCAACCGAGGTGGCTGCAGACCTTGGTGTAGGCGTAGTAGTCGCCGTAGTTGAAGCTCTCCTGGCGCTGGCGCTTGATCACCTTGGCGGAGTCGGCGGGACGCAGACGGATCAGCATGACCGGGTTACGCACGGCACGCAGACCCTTGAGGAGCTTGTGGCGGGACTCTTCGCTGTCGCCGTAGCCGTCCGAGACGCGCCACGGGAACACGGTCTCCATGGCGCCCGCGTCGAGATCCTCCGGACGGACCAGGGCCACCTGGTACGGGTTGCCCGTGTCACGACGCAGGAAGACGGTCTCGTTGGGATCGGACGCCGGGTTGTGGATCGGCGACCATCCGGTCTGCCACAGGTCGTCCTTGGGATCGGCCCACGGGTTCTTGATGAAGCCGCCGATGGCCGCGACGCCGCCGGCGAGGGCGAGCGAACCGAGACCGAATGCTGCCGAACCCAGGATCATCTTGCGACGGGGGAGGGTCGAGGTCTCCAGCGCGTCGGACATGCCCGCAGCGAAGGTCTTCTGATCGACGAGGTCCGAGGGGCCGTCGTGGCGCTGCTGTACCGAGATCTCGGCGGGGATGAAGCGCTTGGTCAGCTGGATCACGCCGAAGCCGAAGAACAGGATGGACAGACCGAAGGAGACACCGAGCGCGGGGGTGTAGAACGTGTACGCCCAGTACCCGTCCTGCTCCGGCATGGTGAATTCCCACTGGTTCCAGATGAACAGCGCGAAGCCGGCGAGCGCGAGGAGACCGGACAACACGAACCAGATCGCCACGATGCGCTCGGAGCGCTTCTCGGCTTTGGTTCCCGGTACCGGGTTACGCGCTTCGCGGTAGATGATCTCGACGTCGTCGAGATTGCTACCGAGCTTCACCAGTTCGTCGCGGGACATCGCGTTCAGCTGGTCGTCCGAGGGGACGTCTTTAGGAGAGGTACTCAATTTCGGGATCCAATCCACATCGCACCGGCGACGACCGCGCTGATACCGACGACCCACATGACCACGCCTTCCGAGGCGGGGCCGAAGCCGCCGAGGCCGAAGCCACCGATCGGGTTCGAGGTGTCTGCGTAGCGGATGAAGCCGATGATGTCCTTCTTCTCTTCGACCGACAGCTGACGGTTGGAGAACTTGGGCATGTTCTGCGGGCCGGTGAGGATGGCCGTGTAGAGCTGCTGCTCGTTGACGCCCGACAGAGAGGGAGCGAACTTACCGCTCGAGAGGGCGCCGCCACGACCGGTGAAGTTGTGGCAGGAGGCGCAGTTCAGGCGGAACAGCTCGGAGCCGCGACCGAGGTCGTTGCCGCGCAGTTCGCCCATCGCCAAGACCGGCATGCCGTTCTCGTCGCGCTTGACGTCACCGTTCTCGGTGGTCGCGTACATCGTCCGGGGACCGCCGCCCATCGCCTGAATGTAGGCGCCGAGCTGGTCGATCTGGGACTGAGTGAACTTGACGGTCTTGCGCTTGACCTGTGCCTCGCCGCGGGCGGCGGGCATGCGGCCGGTGGAGACCTGGAAGTACACCGACGCGTCGCCGACACCCAGGAGGGTGGGACCGCGATCCGGCACGCCCTCGAGGTTGACGCCGTGGCAGGTGACGCAGGAGTTGTCGTACAGCTGCTTGCCGGCGGCCACCAGTTCGGCGGACGTGGGCTCGGCCGTGGCGACCTGTGGCTCGGGGGTCAGCAGTCCGGCGAGCAGGCCGGAAGCGACGAGGCCGAACAACAGGAAGGCGGTCGCGCTCGCACGGCGACGCAACTTACGACGCGAGCGGCTGGTGCGCGCGTCCTTCGTTGCGGTGCCGGCGGTCGTGACGCGCTCGTTGGAGGCATCGTCGCCGTCGAGCGGCTGCGACGAACTCGGTGGAGATGATCTCATCGGTGTCTCTCTACTAAGCGATTGGACTGTTTCAGCGGCCGCCGAGGGCTACTGCACGAAGTAAATGACCACGAACAGGGCGATCCAGACCACGTCGACGAAGTGCCAGTAGTACGACACGACGATCGCGGCGGTGGCCTGCGCGGGAGTGAACTTGGAAAGTCGAGTTCGAACGAGCAAGACGACGAATGCCACCAGACCGCCGATCACGTGCAATCCGTGGAAGCCGGTCGCCATGTAGAACACCGAGCCGTACGACGACGACGACAGCGTGACGCCGCCGTCGACGAGTGCGAAGTACTCGTATGCCTGGCCGGCGACGAAGAAGGTGCCCATCACCAAGGTGAGGGTGTACCAACGGCGAAGTCCGAAGACGTCGCCCTTCTCGGCGGCGAAGACGCCCATCTGGCAGGTGACGGAGCTGAGAATCAGCACTGACGTCACTGGGATGGCAAGCCAAAGATTGAGATGAGCGGGCTGTTGAGGCCACTCGACGGAGTTGGCTCGCGCGACGAAATACATCGCGAACAAGCCGGCAAAAAACATCAACTCGCTCGACAACCACACGATGGTGCCGACGCTGACCATGTTCGGTCGGTTCAGCGAATGCACGCGCGAGGTCATGGCGGTTCCTGGGGTACCCACGGCGCTAGTCACATGAGAAGTATGACGGTTCGTAGTAAGCCATGACCACTCGGGTCCCAAATTGGTCCGAAGTAGTTCTGTCGGTGCAGGTCAGGGCTGTTACGTTGTGGGTTGCTCGGCGTGTCTCGGCGGATTTTCCAGTGGTCGTCGGCTGTTCATACGGGCGTGCTCAGGATGCCGTGTCCGGCTGAGACGAGCCTGAAGGTGCGCTGGGGAACGCCCCGTGTTTAAGGAGTGGCAGATGGTGCGTAAGTGGTGGCGTAAGTCGCGGGTGCCGCGGGATGTCGAAGTGGAGCTGGTGGGTGCGCGGATCCTGGCGCGATGCGAGGACGAAGCCGCCGCGGCGTCCTCGGTGTTGGCGCAGGCTGCGATCGAAGGTGCGGACGAGCTGTTGCTGCGGCATGTGGCAGTGGTGCCCGGTGAGGCGGTGGAGGAGTTCGTCCGTCGGTGCGCCGTCGACGGTTACGTGCGTGCTCCCGCGTTGCCTTCGGATCCGGTCGCTCCGGACGGTGCAGTGGCGGTGGCAGTGGCTCGGCTGCAGAAGATCGACGCGCGCAGCGTGTCCGCCGAACGTGCGTTGCTGAGTTCGATGACGGCGCGGTCCGGTGGTGCCTTCGGTGGTTGGGCGGTACTGGCGCCGGGGTCGGTCGCTACTGTGACGGAGTGAGTTCTGAGAATGCCGCTCCCCAGTCCGCACCGTCCTCGCCGGTCGCGTTCACCTGGCCCGCCGTGTTGGGCAAGGTGACCGACGGATTCGATCTGTCTGCAGCAGAAGCCGGATGGGCGATGCGCGAGATCATGTCCGACGCGGCGACCGGTGCGCAGATCGCGGCCTTCGGTGTCGGCGTCAAGATGAAGGGCGCGGCGGCCGCCGAACTGCGCGGCCTGGCCGACACCATGCTGTCCATGGCCAATCGGGTGCAGACCTCGGAGGACGCGCTGGACATCGTCGGCACCGGCGGCGACCGCTCGCATACGGTGAACATCTCGACGATGACGTCGATCGTCGTCGCGGCCGCGGGCGTGCCGGTGATCAAGCACGGCAACCGCGCCGCGTCGTCCAAGAGCGGTGGCGCCGACGTGCTCGAGGCACTCGGGGTGGCGATCAACCTCGGTCCCGAGGCGGTGGAGAAATGCCTGCGCGAGGTCGGGATCGGATTCTGCTTCGCGCCGGTCTTCCACCCGGCGTTCCGGTTCACCGGCCCGCCGCGCAAGCAGATCGGCATTCCGACGGTCTTCAACGTGCTGGGGCCGCTGACCAATCCGGCGGCGCCGCCGGCCGGGCTGATCGGGTGCGCGTTCGCCGACCTCGCGCCGACGCTGGCGGAGACCTTCGCCGGCCGTGGCAATCGCGTGCTGGTGGTGCGCGGCGACGACGGTCTGGACGAGCTGACCACCACGACGACGTCGTCGGTGTGGCAGGTGTTCGACGGCGACGTCCGCGAACTGACGGTGGATCCGACCGATCTGGGTATCGAACTGGTGGAGTTGGCTGCGCTGCAGGGCGGAGACGCGCAAGTGAACGCGCAGGTGGCTCGCGATCTGTTCGGCGGAGCAGTGGGGCCGGTCCGCGACTCGGTGACGCTGAACGCGGCGGCCGCGCTGGTGGCCTTCGAACAGGATCGTCTCTTCACGCAGGCCGAGTTCACCGAGGCGCTGCGTGCGGCGGCGGTTCGGGTGGGTCAGGTGCTGGACTCGGGTGACGCGGCTGCGCGCCTGGACGCCTGGGCTGCGCTGAGCTCGTCCCTGGCGGATTAGCGGCGGCTGTGCGCCGGGGAGGAGTGTGTCACTCCTCCCCGATGGAGAAGCCGCCTTCCACCTCCGAGCTGGAATAGCTGCGGAAGGCGATGTGCGTCGCGCTGCGCTTGACGCCCGGCAGCCGGTTGATCCGGCCGGTCACCACGTCGGCGATCTGATCGTGATCGCGCACCCGGACCTTGGCGATCAGGTCGACGTCGCCGGCGCACGAGTACACCTCAGTGACGCCCGGGATATCGGCGACGGCCTGCGCGGTCTCCGGGATCTGATGAATGTCGGCTCCGATGAGGACGATGGCGGTGATCATGCTCTGAGCCTAAACGAGAGTCTCGCGCCAGCGTGCGGGCCTCGCGGGCGGCCCGGGTGAACTGTCGACGACGTTCGGCCGCCGCGAGCGGCGAGCTCAGCTCCCCGTCCACGGACACCAGGCGGGTACCGGGTTCGCCGATCCACTTCGCGATGAGTGCCACTTCCTCCGGCGGGGCGCCGGCGAGGGGGCCGGCCGAGGATTCCGGCGCTGGAATGTGCTGGGCTCCGGCGACCAGCGTCGCCACCACCGGCATCGGCGGCACGTCGCGCGGCGCACACCCCGCTCCGGCGAGACGACCGTGTCGCACGACGGCGAACTCCCACCCGCCGCCCTCGGCGGGTCGGGCGAGGACGAGCTCGTCGAGGCGGGCGATCGCCGACAGGCGCTGACAGCGGGCCAGCGCATCGATGGTGGCCGCCAAGGCGTCTCGAGCGCGCGCGGCGGTCTCGAAGCGTCGTGCGTCGGCCAGCTCGGCGAGGCGCTGCGTCAAGGTGTCCAGGACGTCGTCGGAGCGGCCCGCGAGCAACTCGCGCAATTGGCCCGGGTCCGCGGCGGCCTCGGTGACCGACGCGGCGATCTCGGCGGCCATCGTTCGGCCGGAGACCGGCCCGAAGCAGACCTCGCTCGGCGTGCGGCTGACCTTCAGGCGCGGAACCTGGTCGCCGGTGAGAGTGATCCACCAGCCGCGGTGCGGATTGGCCGAGCGTCGATTGAAGGTGGGTTTGTGCGCGGCGATCAAGGTCAGCTCCCGCACGCCGGCCTCCAGGGCGTGGGCGCACTCGATGTGGTCCACCCGCTCGGCGAGGCCCACCATCTGCGCCATCCGGGCCCGGGTGTCGGCACCGGTGAAGTAGCTGCCCACGCGGCGCCGCAGATTCACCGCGGTCCCTATATAGAGGACCTCGTCGCCCGGACCGCGGAACAGGTAGACGCCGGGGCGGTCGGGGAGTCCGTCGGCCAGCGACCGTTTGGCGCGTAGCGCGGGCGTGCCCCGCGGCAGATAAGCCGTGAGATCGCGATAGGTGCGGACATCCTGATTGCCGACCCGCTCGAGGAGATGGTGGAAGACCTCGACGGTGGCGCGGGCGTCGTCGAGCGCCCGGTGCGTGGGTCGCACCGTGACGTCGAACAGGTCGGCCAGGGCGCCGAGCTTGACCGTCGGAGCCTCCTGGCGGGTGAGGATCCGGCGGGCCATCGCCACCGTGCACAACGCCGCCGGAAACGACCAGGGGAGATGCTGGCGGGCGGCGGCCCGTTTCAGGAAGCCGACGTCGAATCGTGCGTTGTGCGCGACGAGGACGGCGCCGCGGGCGAACTCGAAGAAGGAGGGCAGCACCTCCTCTATGCGCGGGGCATCGTGCACCATCGCGGAGGTGATGCCGGTGAGGGTGACGATCTGCGGCGGAATGCTCCGCCCCGGATCGACGAGAGTGCCGAACTCGCCGAGGATCTCGCCGCCGCGGATCTTGACCGCACCGATCTCGGTGATCGCGTCGTTGTCCGGGCTGCCGCCGGTGGTCTCGAGGTCGACGACGACCAGGGTGAGGTCGGCGAGCGAGGCCGAGGCGAACGCCTCGTCCCCGGGAAGGTCGGCGAAACTCAACTGAACCATGACCGCACATTAGTTCGATCCTCCGACAAGAAGCGGGCGCGGTTCGCCGGGCGGAATTGTCGGGGGTCCGCAATACCCTGCAGTCGAGGTTGAGCCTTCCGGCGCGACACGACGACCGATTCGGCCGCGAAACTGACAATCTGTGCGGCCTGACGGTGAAATGAGAGGTAGATCACAATGAGGATCGACTGCGCGACCTGTCCGGCCCGGAACCGGGCCTGCGACGGCTGTCTGATGCAGGTGCTGTTCGCGCCTCTGGCCAGGGACTATGGTCCCGACGATGAGTGGGGGACGGCGGATTTCGAGATCGCCGACGCGGTGGATGTGCTGGTCGCCACCGATCTGATCACCGAAACCGCTGGTCGTCGCGCGAAATCCGACATCGCCGCAGTTCACACCGGGTTCCCGGAGGGACGGCGAGGCTATCTTCGTGCGGTGTGAGGAACCGGGGTGCCGCGTCGAGCGGGTGGATCGGTGGACATCGGGCCCACCGGTTTCGTAATCTTTCTGAGACCTACCGAGAAGTCGCCCCCAACCAGGGGGACGCCGATCGGAAGGACACCGCCTAATCGGCTTCCCGGATGCGTGGAAGACGAACCGGGGACCCACTCTTTTCCGGGGTGCGACCGCAAGGACGCGCGCCGGATCCGGGGTGAATCGCGGGTGACACCGCGTAGGGCCAACTCTTCCGGCCCGAATCCGACAGCTAACCCGGTCGGCGGTCAAGGGAGAATCAACCAAGGAGAACCGTTTCCGTGGCGAAACACCGTATCGAAAAGCCCAGTGGCGCCGTGAAGACCGCCAAGACCGCCGTGATCGCTGGATCGATCGCCGTCGGCGCCCTCGCGCTTGCCGCCGGGCCTGCCGATGCAGCGCCGATCTCGATTCCGGGCGTGGGCGACTTCGACCTTCCGGGTGTCGACGACAGCCAGATTCCTCAGCAGTTCAAGCAGGGCGCTCCCCAGGGCGGCGTGCTCAACAGCCGGCCAGCCCGCGCCCAGAAGGCGCTGCGCGCCGCTGAGTCGAAGATCGGTTCGCCCTACTCGTACGGTGCCGCCGGTCCGAACGCCTTCGACTGCTCGGGCCTGGTCTACTGGTCCTACAAGCAGGCAGGCAAGACCATTCCCCGCGACAGCTACGGCCAGCTCGGCGGCGGCGCTCCGGTGGCCTCGCTCGCGGCTGCCAAGCCCGGCGACGTCCTGATCTTCAACGGCGGCGGCCACGCCGGCATCTACGCGGGCAACGGCATGTTCGTGCACTCGTCGACCTACGGTGTGCCGGTCAAGCGCGACAAGGTCAAGGCCTGGGCGCTGACAGGCATCCGCCGCTACTGAGCGGAGCCGTAAGATTTCACTTTCACCCCGAACGAGCCGTGTGCCGAGCGCACACGGCTCGTTCTGGTGGTTTGGAGGAGACTTTCTCGTGACTGTTGCACGACGCACCCTTCCGTTCGTCGCGGCCCTGATGGCCGCGGCGACCTTGGCGACGACGCAGCCCGGCCCGGTGTTCGCCGAGCCGACGGGCGGACCGCAGTCGGTGCTCGCCCGGTACAAGCAGATGTCGATTCAGGCGGAGAAGTCCGCGGAAGCGATGAACAAGGCGCAGGTCGAGTACGATAAGCAGCGCGGTGTGGTGGTGACCCAGCGCAAGGCCTCGGTGAGCGCGCAGCGCCGCCTGGACGCGGCGAACGCCAAGATGAGCGCGGCGCAGACCAAACTCGATGCCTTGGCCCGCGCCAGCTATCGCGGAGCGCGCGTCAACCGGCTGTACGCGGTGCTGGTCTCCGACTCGCCGCAGGATCTGCTGAACAACATGTCCGATCTGGAGGTCCTGTCGCGGCAGTCGGCGGCGGATCTGAAGTCCATCAAGGGCATCGCGAAGGACGCGTCGAACGCCAAGAAGTCCGCTGATCAGGCTGCCGCTGCGGCGTCGACCGCGGTGAAGGACGCCGCACGCAAGCGCGGCGACCTGCAGGCCAAGCAGGCGGACTTGCAGTTGGAAGCCGTGGCGGTGCGCGCGGTCTACAAGTCGATGACCGGTAAGGAACTGGCCGCCCTGCGCGGTCCCAAGTACTCCTTCGACGCGAAGGCCGTGCCCAAGGGCACCTCGCCGGCGACCGTGGCGGTACACGCCGCCCTGAGCCGCGTCGGTGATCCGTACGTCTGGGGCGCCACCGGCCCCGACGAATTCGACTGCTCCGGCCTCATGCTGTGGGCCTACAAGCAGGCGGGCAAGACCATCCCGCGCACCAGCGAAGCGCAGTTGGCCGGCGGCAAGGCCGTCGACCGCAAGGACATCAAGCCCGGTGATCTGATCATCTATTACCCCGACGCCCACCACGTGGGTCTGTACGTGGGCAACGGATACGTGATTCACGCCTCGACCTTCGGCGTCCCGGTGGCCGTGGTGCCGATCGACAAGGCCGGTCCGTACAACAGCGCACGACGGTACTGACTTGACGCGTGTCGGCCGCCGCCTCGTGGCGGCCCCGGTCCTTCTCGCCGCCCTCGTCGGGGGCGTCACGGCGTGCGGCAGTGCGGAGCCGGCGCCGAGCCCGTCGTCGACGACCTCGCTGTACACCACCGCGCCGAACGCCTACGAGGAGCAGCGGGATGCCGGCGTCACACGCCTGCTCGACGCGCTGAGCGCAGCCCTGACCTCCGGTGATCGGGCACAGCTCGACGCGCTCATCGACCCGCTGGCCACCCCGGAGTTCCGGCGCTCGATGGAGACCGCGGCCGCCGACCTCGGTCCGAAGCCCACCCCCACGAGCAGTCGAACCCGGGCCGATGCAGCGGCCCCGTCGAGCCGGGCCGGCTCGTCCAACGAGTCGGCCCCGTCCAGCGCCCCGGCCCCGTCGAAGCCGCCGGCGCCGACGCGCGGGGATCCGCTGGTGCTGCGCACGCTGACCTACCGACTGGCCCCGAACACCGGTGCCGACCGCCTCATCGGGGGTGCGCTCGGCATCGGGCTGAGCGAGGCCGGCAGTACCGACTCCTGGGTCTCGGCCGTCACGCTGAGCTATGCGCTCGGCGGCACGTCGCGGCCCGGCGTGGACGAGCCGGTGATCGAGATCGACCAGATCCTGGCGTTCGCCCGGTACGGCGAGGACTGGAAGCTCCTCGGCGACGGCGCCCTGATCCCCGCTGCCGACGTCGACCCGGACGCGCCGACCCGTCCGCCGCAGCTCCCGCCGTGGGCGTTCCCCGGTCTCCGAGTGGTGGACGTGACGAGTGCGGGCGGGACCTCCGCGGTGCTGTCGTATCCGGGGACCGAACCGACGGTGGCTAAGGTGCGCAAGCAACTCGCGCCGGCGATCGACGGCGTCACCGACTTCTGGGGCGGCGAATGGACCCGGCGCGCCGTGGTGATGGCCACCGGCACCGGGGCGCAGTTCGCCGGGTTCACGCGGACCGAACAGGGCCAGACGTCGGCGGCGGCCGCCGCCACGGTCTACGACGCCGTCGACCGCGGATCGCGCACCGTGACCGGTCAGCGCGTGGTGCTCTCGCCGGCCGCCGGTCAGCTGTCCGAATCCGGGGTGGCGGTGATCCTGCGGCACGAGCTGTTCCACGTCGCGACCCGGATCGACACCGTCGCCGACGCGCCGATGTGGCTCACCGAGGGGGTGGCCGAGTACGTGGGCCGACGCGGCAGCACGGGCTCGCTCACCGATCTGGCTCCGGACCTGGCGGTGCAGGTCGCCGCCGGAACACTGCCCGACGAGCTGCCCGCCGACTCCGCCTTCGCGGTCGACACCGCCGCGGCGCGGGTCGCGTACCAGACCGCATGGTCGTTCGCGGCCTTCGTCGCCGACGAATACGGTGAGGACCGGCTCCGGACGATGTACGCGGCGGTGGCACAGGAAGGCGACACGGGGAGAGTTACTGCGGCGCTGGAGAAGTCGTTAGGGTCGAGCGAGGAATCGGTGATCGACGAGTGGCAGTCGTGGCTGCGGAGTGAGGTGCGCTGATGCAGCGGACGCTGTTGCTGACGAATGACTTTCCGCCCCGCCCGGGCGGCATCCAGTCCTATCTGGAGAATCTGATCGCGCACCTGCCGGCCGACGACGTGATCGTCTACGCCCCGCGGTGGAAGGGCTGCGAGGCCTACGACGCCGCCGCCCCGTACCGCATCGTCCGACACCCGGGGACGCTCATGCTGCCGAACCGGAGCGTGGCCCGGCGCGCGGCAGAGCTGGTGCGCGAGAACGACATTCACACGGTCTGGTTCGGCGCCGCCGCCCCGCTGGCGGTGCTCGGACCGGTGCTGCGTAACGCCGGCGCCCAGCGCATCGTGGCCAGCACGCACGGGCACGAGGTCGGCTGGTCGATGCTCCCCGGGGCTCGGCAGGTGCTGCGCATCATCGGCGAGACCGCCGATGTGATCACCTTCGTCAGTCGGTACACCCGGGGCCGGTTCGCCTCGGCCTTCGGGCCGCGTGGCGCACTGGAGTATCTGCCGTGCGGCGTCGACGTCGATCGGTTCGCGCCGAATGCCGCTGCGCGCCAAGAGCTTCGGGATCGCTACGGGCTGGGGGAGGCGCCGGTGGTGCTGTGCCTGTCGCGACTGGTCCCGCGCAAGGGACAGGACGTCCTGATCAAGGCCATGCCGCGACTTCTCGAGGCGGTTCCGGACGTGCACCTGATGATCGTCGGCGGCGGCCCCTACGGCGACCACCTGAAGGAACTGGCGGACAAGGTCGGCGTCGCCGACCGGGTCACGTTCACCGGCACCGTCCCCGCCGAGGAACTGCCGATGCACCACGCGATGGCCGATGTCTTCGCCATGCCCACCCGCACGCGCGGCGGTGGTCTGGATGTGGAGGGTCTGGGCATCGTGTTCCTGGAGGCCTCGGCGAGCGGGGTGCCGGTGGTGGCCGGCGACTCCGGCGGTGCGCCGGAAACCGTGCGCGACGGGGAGACCGGCATCGTGGTCGACGGCCGACGGGTCGACGAGGTGGCCGACGCGATCAGTGGTCTGCTGCTCGATCGTGAGCGGGCCGCGGACATGGGTGCCGCCGGTCGCCGGTGGATCGTCGACAACTGGCAGTGGCGCCAGCAGGCCGCGCGCCTGCGGCAACTCCTGTAGTCGCTGGCCGGCGGCGAAGACCTGCAGACACGAAAACCTACCGACACGAGAACGGGCCCCGAACGAAGTCGGGGCCCGTTCTCGTGTCGGGGCAGGGTCAGCTCACTGGTGGTAGATCTTCTCGATCTGGCGGCTGAACTTTTCGGCGACCACCTTGCGCTTCACCTTGAGCGTCGGGGTCAGTTCGCCGGTCTCCTCGGTGAAGTCCTCGAGTAGGACGCGGAACTTCTTGATCGCCTCGGCGTGCGAGACCGTCGCGTTCGCCTCGTCGACGGCGGTCTGCAGCTCGGCGTGCAGCTGGGGGTCCTTGACCAGCTCGCGCATGGTGGTGGCGGCGTTCTTGCCGTTGCGCTCGAGCCAGCCGGGGACGGCCTCCGGGTCGAGGGTGATCAGCGTCGCGATGAACGGCTGCTGATCGCCGACCACCATGGCCTGCGAGATCAGTGGGTGGGCGCGCATGATGTCCTCCATCGGCGCGGGGGAGACGTTCTTGCCGCCCGCGGTGACGATGATCTCCTTCTTGCGGCCGGTGATCCTGAGGTAGCCGTCCTGGTCAAGGGTGCCCAGGTCGCCGGTGTGGAACCAGCCGTCGGAGAGCGACTCGGCGGTGGCATCCGGGTTCTGCCAGTACCCGGCGAAGACCACGGCGCCGCTCAGCAGCACCTCGCCGTCATCGGCGATACGCACGGTATTGCCCGGGATGGGGCGGCCGACGGTGCCCATCCGGACGTGGCCGGGGGTGTTGACGGTGATGGCCGCGGTGGTCTCGGTGAGGCCGTAGCCCTCGTACACCGGGATACCGACGCCGCGGAAGAAGTGGCCCAGGCGCGCGCCGAGCGGGGCGCCGCCGGAGATCGCCATCTCGCACTGGCCGCCGAGGGCGGCGCGCAGCTTGCCGTAGACCAGCCGGTCGTACAGCTTGCGGCGCAGCTCCAGCACGGTGCCCACCGAACCGCTGTCGACGGCTTCGGAGTGGGCGATGGCGGTGGCCGCGGCCCGGTCGAAGATGGCGCCCTTGATGACGCTGTCGTCGAAGGCCTTCTGACGAGCCGAGTTGTAGACCTTCTCGAAGACGCGCGGCACCGACAGGATCAGCGACGGGCGGAAGGTCTCGAAGGTGGGCAGCAGGTTCTTGATGTCGGCGGTGTAGCCGACCTCGACGCCGGCTTCGATCGCGACCAGGTTGATCGCGCGGGCCAGGACGTGCGCCATCGGCAGGAACATCAGCAGGCGTTTGCCGTCGCCGAGCTTCTCCCGCATCGTGCTGTCCAGGACGCCGCCGACCTCGCCGAGCAGGTTGGCGTGCGCCAGCATGACGCCCTTGGGGCGGCCGGTGGTGCCGGAGGTGTAGATGAGGGTCGCGGGCGAGTCGGCGCGCAGCGAGCGACGTCGGGCCTCGACCTCGGCGTCGGTCACCTCGGCGCCCGCCGCCGTCAGCTGCTCCACCAGATTCGGGCCCTCGGCCGGATCGATGGTGAACACCATCGTCGCCGGCGTGACGTGAGCGACGTCGGCCAGCAGCTGCCGCTTGGCCTCGTTCTCGACGACGATGCCGACCGCCGAGGAGTCCTCCAGGATCCAGTCGATCTGCGGTGCCGACGACGATTCGTAGATCGGCACGGGGGTGGCGCCTGCAGTCCAGATCGCGAAGTCCAGGAGCGTCCACTCCAGGCGGGTCGACGACAGCAGGGCGACACGGTCGCCGGAGTTGACGCCGGAGGCGATCAGTCCCTTGGCGAGCGCGAGCACCCGATCGGTGGCTTCACCGGCGCTGATGGGGCGCCACTGGCCGTTCACCTGGTCCAGGAAGACGGTCTTGGCAGGGCTCGCCGCGGCGATGTCGAAGAGAATGTCGGTCGCATTGCGCTCCGGCGGGGTGACGAACTGCGCGGGCAGGCTGAATTCGGCCATGGACTGGCAACCTTTCGGTTCATGCTCTGACGGCCTGCGACCGACGCCATCAGGACTATTCTCACATCACGGTCACTTTTGGTAAGTCTATCGCCGCTTCGGCGGGTGAGAACCAATGGGCGGCTTTCGCCGCGCGGCCCGGGTGTGTGATGCTAGAAGCGTGACGACCATCCAGGTGGCAGACGAGACCTTTGTGGCGGCTGCGCCGTCCCTGGCCGGTGCGGTGGTCAACGACCGCGCGCGCTGGCGCCGCTGGTTCGGTGAACTGGCCCTGGACGTGGTCGAGGACCGCGGGAACGCCGGGGTGCGTTGGCAGGTCGCCGGGCCGATCGAGGGCACCATGGAGATCTGGTGCGAAGAGGTGCTCGACGGCTTCGTGCTGCACTACTACCTGCACGCCGAGCCGACCGCGCCGCTGCCGACCGAACCCGCCGCCGCGCTGTCCGCGGTGGCCGACCTCAACAAGAAGTACCGGGTCGCGGGCAAGGAGATGTCCTTCCAGGTGAAGGATCTCCTGGAGGGCAGCCGGGAGATCGGCGGCCCCGCCGCGGACGACGAAGAGGCGGCGACCCTTGGCTGACCACACGCAACAGGCGATCGTCGTGAGCGCCGACGTCGCCGACATCATGGCGGTCATCGCCGATTTCGCCGCCTACCCGGAGTGGGTCACGGCCGCTCGCGAGGTGGCGGTCCTCGAGCACGACGCCGCCGGCCGCGCGCGCCGGGTCCGTTTCGAACTCGACGCCGGCGTGCTCACCGACACCTATGTGCTCACCTACGACTGGGCGCCGGACGGTACATCGGTGTCCTGGCGGCTCGAGTCCAGTGACCTCCAGCGTGATCAGCGCGGGTCCTATGCGCTGGAGCAGCAGGTGCCGGGCTCGACCAAGGTGACGTACACCCTCACCGTCGACCTGCTGATTCCGATGATCAGTCAGCTCAAGCGACGCGCGGAGAAGGCGATCACCGACGCGGCGTTGCACGATCTCAAGAAGAGGGTCGAAGGCTGATCGATCTGGCTCCCCTCCATCTGGTGCTCGGGCCCGGTGGCTCGGGCATTTCGGCGGTGGCGGTCGGCGGCGCTCTGGGCCTCGCGGACGCGCACCGCCCGCAGCGGCGCGGCGGCCCCCTGGCTGCGGTCGACGCCGCGCGCACCCTGCTGGTCACCGTCGATCCTCGATCGACCCTGCCGCAGCGCCTCGGCGTGTTCCGCGTGGCCGGCGAGCCGGTCGCGGTGACCGGGGAACTCGATCTCCTGCACCTGGATCCGCTGCAGGTGCTGGAACAGGCATGGACCGACTTCACCGCGGCGCTCGACGCCGCCGGGGTCGGCCGCAAGCTGCTGCCGGTGGTGGGCACCATTGCCGGCGTCGACGCGGGCGAGCTGACCGGGCTGCCCGGGGCCCAGGAGTTCCTGCTGCTGCGCGCCGTCCGCGACGCCGCGACCAGCGGTCGCTGGCAGTCGGTGGTGGTCGACCTGTCCGGAGTCGGCGACCCGTATGCGCTGCTGCGGTCGCCGACCGTGCTGGCCGCCGCGATCGACCGACTGTGGCCGCGCAACGTGCGCCTGGCGCAGGCGTCGGAGAAGCCGGCGCTGGCACAGGTCGCCGCCGCGGTGGAGAGCATCGACCGCGACTGCCGGGATCTGCGCGAACTGCTCGCCGATCCGACCGGTGCTGCCGTGCACCTGGTGGTGCCCGCGGGCGGGCGCGGACAGTCGACGTTGCCCGATCACCTGGCGCTCGCCGAAGTGATGGGCCTGCCGCTGCGCTCGATTCTGGTCAACGCCGGGCCCGGCGCGCTCGACACCGACGCGGTGGCGGCGCAGGCCCGGACCCTGCTCGGCGGCGACGCGGACCGCGCGGTCCGCGTCGGCGTCGTCGCCGCCCACGACGTGGAACCCGGCAAACTGCCGCAGTTGCGTCGACTGGACGTACGACTGTCGGCTCCGGACGGGCATGCGCGCGGCGCAGCGGCCCCGGTGGTCGAGCACGTCGGCGGCGGCGGACTGGAGGCCCGGTACCGACTCCGGTGGCGGCAGACGCTGCCCCGTCCGGAGGACTTGGTTCTCGGTCGTTCCGGCGACGATCTGCTGGTCACCGTCTCCGGGTTCCGGCAGCCGGTGCCGCTGCCGTCGGTGCTGCGGCGCTGCCAGGTGACCGGTGCGGACTTCGACGGCGACGAGCTGATGGTGCACTTCCAGCCGGACCCGGCGCTCTGGCCGCAGCGCTGAGGCCCGCGCTCGAATCGCCGCGCGCCCGGAAGTGTAATCTGAGAGACCCGAACGACCCCTGCCAGCGAAGAAAGAGCGGTATCCGATGACCGACGATGCACCCGGTGCGGGGCAGGCGGCAACGGACCCGGTCAACGCGCTCCTGCTCGGCTTCGCAGCGCAACTGGATCAGTGGGCCGCGCTCCTCGGCGGCGGCAGCGCGTCGGGTGTCGGCGCGGGCGACGGCGACGGCGGTTCGCGGCTGACCGAGTTGGTCGGCGAACTCGGCACGCTGGTCGGCGAACTCGGCGATCTCCTCGCGCGCCTGCTGACCGCCTGCATCGCGATCCTGGAAGCGATCGCCGAGATGCTGCGGTCGTCCCCGGCCGCCGGGACGGCACCGCCCCCGACGCCGTTCCAGTCGATTCCGGTGCGCATCGGCACCTCGACGTCCCATTCGTGACAGGCTGACTCGGGTGAGCCGACTCGCCAACGAACTGACCATCGGCATCGACATCGGCGGCACCAGTGTGCGGGCCGCCGTGGTCGACGCCGAGGGCACCATGCTCGATACGCTGCGCGCCGCCACACCGCCGACGGCGACCGCCCTGGAGCACTGCCTGGATCGACTGGTGTCCGAACTCCGCGACCGGTGGACGGTGCACGCCGTCGGGCTGGCCATCGCGGGGTTCCTGTCGCCGGACCGCCAGACGGTGCGCTTCGCCCCGCACCTGGCCTGGCGCGAGGTCGCGGTGCCCGCGGAGATGACGCAGCGGTGGGGACTACCGGTCTTCGCCGAACACGACGCGAACTCCGCAGCCGTGGCCGAACTGCACTTCGGCGCCGCCGCACGCGGCCACAACACGTTGGTATTGGCCTTGGGCACGGGCATCGGCGCGGGCATGCTGATGGGCGGCGAGATCTATCGCGGCAGCTTCGGCGTGGCCCCGGAGTTCGGGCACATCGTGGTGGTGCCCGACGGCCGCCCGTGCGGTTGCGGCAAGCACGGCTGCCTCGAAAGGTATTGCAGTGGAACGGGTCTGGTCGACACCGTCGTCGAACTGCTGGCCCAGTCCGAGCCCGGGCATTCGGTGCTGGCCGCGGAGTCGCAGGCCGATCCGGGGTCGCTGACCGGTCGACGGGTGGCGGCCGCAGCAGCCGAGGGCGACCCGATCGCGGTGGCCGCCTTCGCGAGTCTCGCGCGCTGGCTGGGGCAGGGCATGGCGATGATCGCCGACGTCTTCGACCCGGACCTCATCGTCATCGCCGGCGGCCTGGGCGCGGCCTCGGGTCTCTACCTCGACGAAGCGCGGGAGCACTACACGACGATGGTCACCGGTGCCGGGCACCGGCAACTGGCGCGCATCCGCCCCACCCAGTTGGGGGAGAGCGCCGGGGTGATCGGCGCGGCGAAGGTGGCCGAACTGGGGCTGGCCGCGCTCGCGGAGGCGACCGCGTACCCCGGCGGGCACGCGCAGTAATGTAGGCATCCGATACGCCGACACGCCGGAGCCGATGCGTGCGGTCGCCGCGCGAGGGAAGCAGGTCTGCAGCATGTGGTACTACCTCTTCAAGTACGTTTTCATGGGGCCCTTGCTCTGGCTGATGGGCCGCCCCAAAGTGGAAGGTCTGGAGAATCTCCCGCCGGAGGGCAAGGTCCTGCTGGCGAGCAATCACCTCGCCGTCGTCGACAGCTTCTACCTCCCGCTGATGTCGCCGCGTCGCGTATTCTTCCTCGCCAAGAGCGAGTACTTCACCGAGCCGGGCCTCAAGGGCCGCTTCAAGAAGTGGTTCTTCAGCACCTCCGGGCAGATCCCGATCGACCGCTCCGGCGCGAGTGCCGCGGCGGGCGCGCTGACCGCGGGCCGTCGCATCCTCGACGACGGCGGAGTGCTCTGCCTGTACCCGGAGGGCACCCGCTCGCCGGACGGTCGCCTGTACAAGGGCAAGACCGGCCTGGCCCGGATGGCGCTGGAGAGCGGCACCCCGGTGGTCCCGGTCGCGATGATCAACACCGACCGCATCAACCCGCCCGGCACCATCCTGCCGCGGCCGACCCGCATCACGATCAAGTTCGGCACCCCGCTGGACTTCTCCCGCTACGAGGGCATGGCCGGCAACCGCTTCATCGAGCGCGCGGTGACCGACGAGATCATGTACGCGCTCATGCGACTGAGCGGCCAGCAGTACGTCGACGTGTACGCGGCCACCCTGAAGAACCAGCCGGCCGCACCGAAGGTCGACGGCGCCGCGGCCTGAGGCCCCAGTGGTTCAACGTCGGTGGTTCGCGAGGTTCGCCGCGAGGGAGATTCCCTCGTCGTACCTCCGAAAAGGCTTGAGCCACAGCAGAAGTAGGAAGCCGAGGGTCCAGAGCAGGTAGGAGTTGCCGACCAGGTGCTGCCACCAGTTCCAGGCGGCGGTGTCGGCAGGCATCAGCTGGAACGGGCCGATCGCGAAGATCGGGATGCCGACGATGCCGAGGCCGCCGTAGAGACGAGCCCTCCAGAGCGACCCGGGGACCGAGGCGATCACGAAGCACGCCAGCAGCGCGGGCAGCGCCCACGCCCAGTGGTGCGCCCAGGTGGTCGGCGCCACCAGCAGGCCCCATAGGCCGACGATGCAGGCGGCGAGGAGCGCGTTCACGTCGTCCCGATGGCCAGCGCCGCGCGCGAACGCGGCCACCGGGCGCGTGCAGTACAGCGCGAAACCGGCCACAACCGTGACCGCCAGCGCGGAGATCACCCAGAGCGCCGGGGCCACCGGATTCTCCGGACCCACCAGGCGCAGCCAGGCGCCGTTCAGGTTCTGGTTGATCGGCCCCTCCGGAACGCCGATGCGACCGGTGTGGAAGAGCGTGTGCGTCCAGTACGTATACGAGTCCGACGGCAGCCACGCGGCACCGATCAGCGCGGCCACCACGAACGTGGCGATGCCCACGAACACGGCCCGCCACTTGGCCGCCGCGGCGAACACGCCGAGAAAGACCAGCGGGGTCAGCTTGATCGCCGACGCCAGGCCGACGAGCGCTCCGCGGAACTTCCGGCCCGGCACCCGCGGCCGGTGACCGAGCACGAACAGATCGGTCACGATCAGCACCAGCAGGATCAGGTTGATCTGGCCGTAGCCGAGGGTCATACCGAACGGGTTACACCACACCGCGATCGCGCTGATCCACAGCGCCAGCAGCGGTCGGTTGGTCGCCGACCCCACGTGCAGCATGCGCAGGAAGATCACCGTCACGTAGACCAGGCAGAGCACGCTGATCACCGAGATCGCGATGCTGCCCACCTCGAGCGAGAGTGCGCCCACCGGGGTGAAGACCAGCGCGGCGAACGGCGGATAGGTGAACGGGAGCCAGATGCCGTCTGCGGTGAACGGCATGGAGCCGTCCGCGTACAGGCTGATGCCCTGGTGCCACAGCTGTCCGCCGAGACGATAGACGTCCAGGTCGAAGCGCGTGCGGGTGCCGAAACTGGAGGTGCCGGGCACGCCCACGATCTGTAGCGTCGACGACGCGACGAAGACCAGTCCGGCCAGCGCCCAGGACAGCGCCCCCGGACGCCAACGGCGCAACCGGGTCGCCGTCGTTCGTGTCTGCGGGGACATGGTGTCTAAGTTACTCGGCGGACCGCCGTGAGCCACGCACCGTACGGGGCCGCGCGGCCGGTGGGGGATAATCGATCCTCGTGCGCTATTTCTACGACTGCGAATTCATCGAAGACGGCACCACCATCGAGTTGGTGTCGATCGGCGTCGTCGCCGAGGACGGCCGCGAGTTCTACGCCGTCTCCACCGAATTCGATCCGGGCAAGGCGGGCCCGTGGGTGCGCGCCAACGTGCTCGACAAGCTGCCGTCGCCGGCCGACAAGGCCTGGCGCAGCAAGCGTCGCATCCGCGAGGACTTCCTCGACTTCGTGACCGCCGGTCCCGGCGACGTGGAGCTGTGGGCCTGGATCGGCGCCTACGACCACGTGGTGCTGTGCCAGCTGTGGGGCGCGATGCCCGACCTGCCCCGCGAACTGCCGCGGTTCACCCGCGAACTCCGGCAGCACTGGGAGGCCGTCGGCAGCCCGCCGCTGCCGGCCGCGGGCAAGGATGCGCACAGCGCCCTGGCCGATGCGCGCCACAACCTGAAGCGCTGGCAGGCGATCGAGGCGCTCGCCGGGTAGCGCGTCCACCGGGCGGGGAGCCGGTGACGGCGCGGCGCGATCCTCGGATACCCTGGGACACGTGGTGAACTGGACCGTAGACGTGCCCATCGACGAACTGCCCGAACTGCCCCCGTTGCCGGGGAAGCTGCAGGCCGAGTTCGAAGACATGCTCGCGCGCCCCGCGCTGCAGCAGCCGAGCTGGCCGGCCGACGAGGCCCGCAAGATGCGCACGGTGCTCGAGAGCGTGCCGCCGATCTGCATGCCGTCGGAAGTGGAGAGCCTGCACGACCAGCTCGCCGAGGTCGCACTCGGCCGCGCCTTCCTGCTGCAGGGCGGCGACTGCGCGGAGACCTTCGCCGCGAACACCGAGCCGCACATCAAGGCCAACATCCGCACCCTGCTGCAGATGGCCGTCGTCCTCACCTACGGTGCCAGCGTGCCGGTGGTCAAGGTGGCGCGCATCGCGGGGCAGTACGCCAAGCCCCGGTCGTCGGACACCGACTCGCTGGGCCTGCTGAGCTACCGCGGCGACATGGTGAACGCGCTCGACCCGCACGCGGAGTCCCGGGTCCACGACCCGTCGCGCCTGGTCCGCGCCTACGCCAACGCCGCCGCCGCGATGAACCTCGTGCGCGCGCTCACCGGCTCCGAGGCGCGACTGGCCCGCGTGCACGACTGGAACCGCGAATTCGTCGCCGCCTCCCCGGCCGGGGCCCGCTACGAGGCCCTCGCCGCCGAGATCGACCGCGGCCTGCGCTTCATGGATGCCTGCGGCGTCACCGATTCCAGCCTGGAATCGGCGTCCATCTTCGCCTCGCACGAAGCGCTCGTGATGGATTACGAGCGCGCCATGCTGCGCCTGGCCGACGACCCGAACGGCGGCGACGACCCGGTCCTGTACGACCTGTCGGCGCACTTCCTGTGGATCGGTGAGCGCACCCGGCAGCTCGACGGCGCGCACGTGGCGCTCGCGAAGATGATCGCCAACCCGATCGGCATGAAGATCGGCCCCACCACCACGCCCGAGCAGGCCGTCGAGTACGTCACGCTGCTCGACCCGGACAAGCGACCCGGCCGCCTGACCCTGGTCTCGCGGATGGGCAACGACAAGGTGCGCGACGTCCTGCCCGCCATCGTCTCCGCCGTCGAGGCCACCGGACACAAGGTGATCTGGCAGTGCGACCCGATGCACGGCAACACGCACAGCACGTCGAACGGTTTCAAGACCCGCCACTTCGACCGCGTGATCGACGAGGTCCAGGGCTTCTTCGAGGTGCACCGCGCGCTCGGCACCCACCCGGGCGGCATTCACATCGAGCTGACCGGCGAAGACGTCACCGAGTGCCTCGGCGGCGCGCAGGACATCTCCGATCTGGATCTGGACCGACGCTACGAGACGGCCTGCGATCCGCGTCTGAACACCCAGCAGTCGCTGGAGCTGGCGTTCCTCGTCGCGGAGATGCTGCGCGGCTGATCCCGGAGCGATCCGGCGTCAGGGCGTCAGGGCCTGGCCGGCGGCCCATCCGGCCAGGGCCAGCCCGGCGCCGACCAGCAACACCAGCGCCAGCCAGATCAGCGCACCCAGCGCACTTCCGGTCTGCGGGTCGCGGGTGAGGTCGACGTCGACTGCCCTGCGGTCCGCCGGATGGACGGCGTGCGGCTGGTTCTCATAGTCGTCGGGGTGGTAGCCCCGCGGGTCGTCGTCGTCCGGACCGTGGTCGTTCGCGCCGTATCCGTCTGCGCCGTATCCGTCTGGGTCGTACTCGTCTGCGTCGGGCGGCCCGACCCGCGTCCCCGGATGCGGGAGCGGGAGGGGCGGGTGCGGGGGAGCCGGGGCCGGCCGTGCCGGTGCGACCGGCCGGGCGATGGCCGACGTGACGCGCGCGGAGGCCTGGTACGGCGCGGGCACGGTGAACGGCGGCAGCCCGAGGTCGTCGACGGCATCGAGCAGGGCGTGCTGCATCGCGAACCCGTCGGGGTAGCGCAGCGCCGGGTCGCGCTCGGTGGCGCGCAGGATGATCTCGTCGATCTCCGGTGGCACGCCGCCGACCACGTCGCCGGGGGCCGGCACGTCGTAGCTCAGGCGCTGATAGGCGAGGGCCAGCGGCGTCGCCCCCTGGAACGGCTGCTGGCCGGTGAGCAGTTCGAAGAACAGCACGCCCGCCGAGTAGACGTCGCTGCGGGCGTCGATGTCGGTGGAGCTCACCTGCTCCGGCGACAGATAGGCGGCGGTGCCGAGGATCACGCTGGCCGAGGTGACGCCCGCCTCCGACACCGCGCGCACCAGACCGAAGTCGGCGACCTTCACGTCGCCGGTGTCGGAGATCAGGATGTTCTCCGGCTTCACGTCGCGGTGCACCAGTCCGGCGCGGTGGGCGGTGCCGAGCCCGCCGAGCGTCGGGATCCCGATGGCCGCCACCGCGTGCGGCGGCATCGGCCCGCGTTCGCGCAGCAGTTCGCGCAGGCTGCCGCCGCGGACCAGTTCCATCACGAGATAGGCGACGTCGTCGTCGATGCTCTGGTCGTAGACGGCCACCAGCCCCGGATGGCTCAGGCCGGCCACGGCGCGCGCCTCGAACTCGAAGCGGCGCAGGAACTGCGGGTCGCCCACATAGCGGGCGTCCATCACCTTGATCGCGATGCGTCGTCCCAGCCGCAGATCGGTGCCGACGTAGACCGCGGACATCCCGCCTCGCGCGAGGGTGGCGTCGATCCGGTACCGGCGTTCCAGGACGCGGCCCAGCAGCGGGTCTGACGGGGAGCTCACGGAAGGTGAATCTACCGTGCGCGCGGTGCCGAATCGGTGAGCCGAGGCCGCGCTCGGGTGTCGCGAGCAGGTAAAGTCACCTTCCGTGAGTTCCCTTCCGCTGTCCATCGGCATCCTTCCCGACGACGTCGAGGTGCTCGACCTCGACGAAGCGGCCGACCGCCTGCGCATCTCGCCGAACCGGGTGCGGACGCTGATCCGCGACCACAACCTGCTGGCCGCCTCCCGCGACGGTGTCCCGGTGATTCCGGCGCTGTTCTTCGGCGACGACGGCGGCCTGGCGAAGCACTTCGAGGGCCTGGTGACGATGCTGCTCGACGGCGGCTACACGCGCGACGAGGCGATGGCCTGGATGTTCACCGTGTACGAGGACCTCGGCATGCACCCCGCGCAGGCTCTGCACACGCATTCGGCGCGCGAAGTGATCCGCCGCGCGCAGGCGCAGGCCTTCTAGCTCCCCAGGAGGGCGCGGCCGGCGTGGCGTAGTCGTCGACCGGTCGGCACCACGGCGCGCCGGGACAGGACGTCGTACCCGGAGCATTCGATCTCGGTGAGGATGTCGCCGTACGAGCGGGCCGCGGCGGCGATGGCCGGGCGGGTCCGCGGCGGCAATGCGGCGATCGCGGGGGCGGTGCGCCGGTACTGATCGCGATTGATGGCGATCAAGTGTGCCAGCGCCCGGCACAGCGGGCCGTCGGGGACGCCCCGGCGCCGCGCGGCGCGCAGGGAGTCCTCGTCGACGCCGAACGCGGCCAGTTCGGCGGCGGGCAGATAGATCCGGTCGCGGTCGAGATCCTCGGCCACGTCGCGCAGGAAATTGGTGAGCTGAAACGCCTCGCCGAGCAGGGCGGCACCGGCCGCGACCTCGGCGTAATCGTCTCGGTCACGCTCGACGCCGAGGATCGGCAGCATCTGCAGGCCGATCACCGCGGCCGACCCGTAGGTGTACTCCGCCAGCGCGGTCATGGTGGCGTAGCGGTTGCGGAACTCGGGTGCGCCCGGCAGGTCCATCCGCATCGAGTGCAGGAAGGCGTCGAAGGTGGTCGGGTCGATGTGGAACGCGGCGACCGTGTCGGCGAGCGCGGCCAGCAGCGGGTCGCGAGCCCGCCCGTCCAGGGCCGCGGCGAGACCGTCGGCGAGCGCATCCAGCGCCGCCGTCGCCGCTGTCGGCTCCAGATCGCCGTCGACGAGGTCGTCGGCGGTCCGGGCGAAGGCGTAGAGCGCGAAGACACCGCGTCGGTGGTGCGCGGGCAGTAGGGCCGAGGCCAGGTAGTAGGTGCGGCCGGCGCGCGCGGTGATGGTGCGGGCCTGCGCGTAGCCGGACTCAATCATCTCGGTCGGCGGTATCTCGGGCGGCGGTATCTCGGTGGGCGGGGGCGGCGAACGCCCATCGACGCGCCCGGCCCAGGCGCAGCGGATCGGGGCGGCCGAGCGCGAGCGCGGCCAGCACCGCGAGTGCGATGGCCAGCAACGATTCTATCGGCTTGTAGAACAGGATCGAGTCGTCGGGCTGGAAGACGATGAAGAAGTAGACGCTGACGCCGACCACCACCTGGCGGACCCAGAGCGGCAGCGGGAAGGCCACCGCGAACACCAGGGCCCACACGTAGTACCACGGCAGGGTCGACGGCTCGAGGAGCAGCAGCGCGAGCATCGCCCACCCGGCGCCGGCCATGGCGCTGCGCGCGTCGGTGCGGAACCGCCACCACAGCCACACCAGCAGCACGGCGAGCACGGCCTGGCCCACGGCTCGCGTCACCGGCAGCACCTCCTGCAGGTTCCACACCTGCCAGGGGGCGGCCACGTAGGTCACCACGTGGCCCACCAGCGTCGGCACGGTGAACGGATTGATGATGCGCGAGGCCCAGGAGAGGCCGTTGATCCAGCCCACACCCAACCCGAGGAGCAGGGTGAAGACGCCGAAGACGGCGACCGGCACGAGCGCGGTGGCGGCGAAGATACCGACCCGATCGCGACCGGTCACCGCGCGGCGCCTGCGCACCTGGTCGAGCCAGATCCAGAACACGAACGGGATTGCGATGGCGGCGGTGATCTTGATCGACGCCGCGCAGCCCAGCAGGAGCAGGCCGAGTACCGGGCGGCCGGTGAGGGCGACCGCGATGCCCGCGGCGAGGAAGCCCATCATCAGCAGTTCCAAGTGCGGTCCGCCCACCAGGTGGGCCAGCAGCATCGGATTGAGCAGGATCAGCCACAGGGCCGCGGGCGGCGCCGCGCCGAAGCGTGCGGCGATCTTCGGCAGCGCCCACACGCTGAGCACCAGGCCGACGAGCAGCACCAGGCGCATCAGGAAGACGCCGAGCCACACGTTGTCGCCGGAGACGCCGACCACGCCGCGGGCCAGCAGGAGGAAGGCCGGGCTGTACGGGGAGGTGGTGGGCGCCCAGATCTGCGCCATCGAGTCGACGATGGGGCCGGGATAGTGCGCCGGACCGTCGTAGTAGGGGTTGAAGCCGGCCGCCAGCACCCGCGCCTGCCCGAGGTAGGCGTAGACGTCGCGGCTGAACACCGGGATGGCGAAGAGCAGCGGCGCGGTCCAGGAGTAGACGGTCAGCCGGGTGCTGCGCAGATCCCAGCCGCCCTCGTCGGCGGCCATCGCGCGCCCGATACGCACCCAGGCGATCACCATGAGGGCGGCGCCGCCCCAGAACACCAGCCACGACAGGGTCTTGCCGTGGCCGTAGCTCATCGGCGCGAGACCGAGGTCGGCCAGGGTGGCGTCGTTGCGGGGGATGTCGGCCAGACCGTAGGTGCCGATGCTCAGCAGCACCGCACCGAGGAAGCCGAGCCCGGCATCCGGGTGTGTGCGCACCCAGCGCCGGAGTGCGGTCACCGCGCCGACCTCGGCAGGGACCCCGCCGTCGCCAGCGCCTCGGCCAGCCGCGCGGTGACGCGGTCGGCGGCGAGTCCGCCGGAGACGAGCACCGGCGGGATGCCCACGCCGGGCACCGTGGCGCTGCCGGCCAGGAACAGGTTGTCCAGACCCGGCCAGGTGTTCCGGGTGCGCAACGGGCCGGTCTGCGTCGCGGTGTGCGCGGCCGAGAACGGTGTGCCCGCGGGGAGCCCGGACCGCTGCCAGGACTTCGGATGGTCGATGCGCAGCACCTGCAGTCGGTCCAGCCCGCGGTAGCCGCGCGCAGCGAGTGTGGCGAGCACCTCGGCCGCGTAGGGCTCGGCGATCGCGTCCCAGTCCAGGGGTGCGCTGTCCAGGTTCGGGGTCGGCGCGAGCACCGACACCGACTCCAGTCC
Source organism: Gordonia alkaliphila (assembly GCF_039542465.1). Lineage (NCBI taxonomy): Bacteria > Bacillati > Actinomycetota > Actinomycetes > Mycobacteriales > Gordoniaceae > Gordonia > Gordonia alkaliphila. The sequence continues at coordinate 58,756 of NZ_BAABIE010000006.1, forward strand.
GTCGGCGACGAACGTGTCCGGGTCGCTGACGGCGCTGCGGGTGAGCAGGAACGAGCCGTCGGACATCGGCGCGCCGGGGCGTCCGGTGATCTCGGCGAAGGTCTGCGACCACGCCGCACCGAAATCCAGGGTGTGGTGGCCGGCCGACCAGTCGTCGGTGACGCCGACCGGCAGCAGCCCGTGCACCACGAGTGCGCTCGGCGAGTACCGGAGCTTGCGGCGGGGACGGCGGCCCACCAGCGCGGCGACGGTGTCGCGTTCGGCGGTGGCGATCACGGCGTCGGCGGGCAGCGTGTCGCCGTCGACGACGACGCCGGTCGCCCGCCCGCCGTCGTGCACGATCGCGGTGGCGCGGGACCCGTAGGCGATCGCGGTGTCGGCGTCGACGAGGGCGTCGGCCATCACCGCGCCCACCCGGCCCATGCCGCCGACCGGCGCGGACAGGCCGCGGCCGATGTCCATGTCGGCGATGATCGCGTAGATGGCCCGCGCCCGGTGCGGCGGGACGCCCGCGTACAGGGCCTGGAAGGTGAAGGCGCGCTGGACGCGTTCGTCGTCCACGAAGCGGGCGACGGCGCCGGTCAGGCCGCCCAGGGTGCGGAGCTTGACGAGTTCGGTTGCCGCCCTGCGGGTTTCGGGTCCGGTGAGGTCGCGGAGGCCGCCGTAGTTGCGGTCGATGAAGACGTCGAACTCGGCGTCGTACACCTGGCGGAGCCATCGCAGGAGATCATCGGTGCCGCGGGCCGCCCGCGGGCCGAAGGCCTCGGCCACCGCGTCCGGGATGTCGGCGGCGTGGTGCGGCAAGGCCAGCGCGGAGCCGTCGGCGTAGTTCATCACGTACCCGGGATCCACCGGCCGCAGCGCCAGTCGGTCCAGGACCTCGGCCGGGGTCAGGCCGAGCTCGGTCAGCGGGTCGACGATCAGCTCGGGCATCGTGAGAATCGTTGCGCCGGTGTCGAATCGGTGTCCGTCGAGAGTCTCGGTGCGGACCAGGCCGCCCGGGGTGTCGGCAGCTTCGACGACGGTCACCGCGCAGCCGCGACCGCGCAGCCGGGCCGCGGCCGCCAGCCCGGACAGGCCCGCGCCGATGACGACGACATGGGGTGGAGCGGCCATCAGTGCTGCCTCACTTCTGCCGGTGCGCGATGCGGTACGCGAGGGCGGTGAGGTCCTCGCGTGCGCCGACCGACGTGGCGAGCGCATCGATCTCGCCGAGCGCGGTCTGCAGGTGCGCGTCGATCTGACCCTCCACCGAGGTCAGGGCGCCGGAATCGATGAGAATACCGCGCGCCGTGACCAATTCGTCCGCCGACAGGGGGCGGCCCAGGAGGCCGCGCAGGGTGTCGGCGGTGGGCGCATCGGAGTCGGCGAGCGCCTGCGCCACCAGCACGGTCCGCTTGCCGGTCACCAGATCGTCGCCGGACGGCTTGCCGGTCTGCTCCGGATCGCCGAAGACGCCGAGCAGATCGTCGCGCAACTGGAAGGCGAGACCGAGGTCGGAGCCGATCCGCCACAGCGACTCGGAGAGTGCGGCGGAGCCGCCGCCGAGGGCCGCGCCGATCTGCAGGGGCCGGGCCACCGTGTAGGCGGCGGTCTTGTACTTCATCACCCGGTAGGCGGCGTCGACCGTTTCGTCGGCCGACGCTTCGTTGGTGATGTCCAGGAGCTGTCCGCCGAGGACCTCGGTGCGCATCCGGGCCCAGAGGGTGCCCGCCGCCGGCGGCAGGGGAGTCGGGGCGGTCTCGTCCTCGGTGTTCGTGGCGGTGGGGGCCAGGCCGTGCACCAGGTCGTCGGCCCAGGCCAGGGCCAGGTCGCCGAGCAGAATGGCCACCGACGCGCCGTGGTGCGCACTGTCGCCGGTCCAGCGCTGATCACGGTGCAGCGCGGAGAACCGCCGGTGCACCGTGGGCCGGCCGCGGCGGGTGTCGCTGCGATCGAGGATGTCGTCGTGCACCAGCGCGCACGCCTGGATCAGTTCGATCGCGCCGCCCACCCGCAGCGCGAGTGCCTCGGTGGCCGTGGCCTCCGGTCCGGTCGCCGCGCACTGCCATCCGGCGTGCACGAAAAGGGGGCGCAGACGCTTGCCACCGGTGAGGACGAACTCCGCCAAGGCTGCACCGGCCTCGGCCACCACCGGAGAGATCTCGTCGAGGGACGGGGCCGTCGCGGCCACGAAGTCCCGCAGGATGTTCTCGACGGCGCCGGGTACCTGCTGCTGGCTCAACACGCGGGTAAGCCTACCGGGGCGCGGAAGCGTCGTCGGCCACCGCCGGACGGCAATAGCCCAGTTGTGCGTCGCGGTCAAGGGGGTCGGCGACGGTGCGTAAAACTCGTGCGAGGAATCGGTGGGTACGGCGGTGATCCGTACTATCGGCAGGGTGAGTGTCCTTCCCGTGGAGCCCCTGGGGCAGTCGTCTGTCATCGAACGGCTCGCCGCGCCGCACAGCGGCCCGGTACCGTTCTCCGTCGAGTTCTTCCCGCCACGATCGGCGGACGAAGAGGCCCGACTCTGGCACGCCGTGCGGGTTTTCGAACGCATGGGACCGGCTTTCGTGTCCCTGACCTACGGGGCGGGCGGGTCCACCCGCGACCGCACCGTGCGCATCGCCGGGGAACTGGCGACCACCACCACCCTGACCACCGTGGCGCACCTGACCGCCGTCAACCACAGCATCGACGAGTTGCGCGGCCTGGTCGGCGCCTACGCCGACCAGGGCATCACCAACCTGCTGGCGCTGCGCGGCGACCCGCCGGGTGACCCGCTCGGCGAGTGGGTCAAGCACCCCGACGGGGTGGAGTACGCCAGCGAACTGGTGGAGCTGATCGGCACCCTCGGCGACTTCCAGGTCGGCGTCGCGTCGTTCCCGGAAGGGCATCACCGTGCCCCCGATCTGGCGGCCGACACCGCCAACCTGGTGCGCAAGCTGCGGGCCGGCGCCGAATACTCGATCTCGCAGATCTTCTTCGATACCGACGACTTCCTGCGCCTGCGCGATCGCGTGGTTGCTGCGGATCCGGAACAGGGCGCCAAGCCGCTGATCCCGGGCCTCATGCCCATCACCTCGCTGCAGAGCGTGCGCCGGATGGTGGAGCTGTCCGGCAGTGTGCTGCCTGCTCCGGTGGCCGAGCGTCTGGCCGCAGCGGCCGGCGACGGTCCGGAGGAGAACCGGGCGGCCGTCCGGGCCGTCGGCATCGACCTGTGCACCGAGATGTCCGAGCGGCTGATCGCCGAGGGCGTTCCGTGCCTGCACTTCTGCAGCCTCAACTTCGCGCGCGCCACCAGTGAGGTCCTCGACCGCCTGGGCGTGGACACCCGCGGAGCCCTCGCTCCGGCCTGACGGCCCGGCCGCCTGACCGTCGAAGTCAGGACGTGGGCGTGGCGTCTTCGGGGGCCTTCACTTCGGCGCCCGCGACGCTCGCAGCGTCCGCGTCCGTCGTCGTCGACGACGTGCGCGCGGCGTCCGAGTAGCGCGGCGTCCGGTCGCGGAAGCGATAGGCCGTCGCCGCGACCACGCCGACGATGGCCAGGCACAGGATCACCAGGAACCAGGTCCAGCTGGGCAGCGCGGCGGTCGCCGGGTCGGCGTACTCGACATCGGCGTTGAACTCCGCGGTCTGGCCCGGCACCGGGGTCCAGGTGACCGAGGTATCACCGGCCCGCGTGCCGTTGGTGGCCACCACCGGGCCGGCGAACTCGACGGTGATCGACACGTAGTACAGGGCGGGCGCCAGCTCGGTGAGCGCGGCGGCGCCCCGCATCCGGACGATGTCGCCGCTGCGCGTGGCACTCAGGTCGATCGTCGCGCCCGAGTCCAGGGCGCTGGAGACGATATCGCCCAGCTGTGAGAACTGGCCCGCGGTGAGGTTGGTGTACGTCAACCGCGAGCCGACCTTGCCGACCGGCGAGGGCGCCTGCTCGTTCTCCTCCTGATCTTCGGGTTCCTGCTGCTCCCGGTCCTTCTCGCTGAACTCGTTCGGGAACGAGCTCACGTGGACGGAGCCGGCCAGCGAGGCGGGGACGTCGAAACTCGGTACCGCGGGCCCGGTCTCGGGGTTGGCCGCCACGATCACGACGCCGGAGAACTGGTCGCCGACGGTCTCCGACCGGGTCATGCAGCTGCTGAGCAGTCCGGTCAGCGCGAGCAGAACGACGCAGAGCGCCGCCGGAGATCGGCGGACGGTCCGGGAGCGGGGGAGAGAAGGCACGTGTGTCATCGTGCCAGAGGCCTACGGTGATGCCGGGCAGGGCGTGCTCGGAATGTTCAGCCGAACCCGGGCGCGGGCGGCGGCAGCGGCAGGGGGCGGCCGAGGAATGCGAACGGCCGCGGATCGCCGACGAAGGTGAAATCGCGCAGGACGTCCTGAAATCCGAAGCGTCGGTACAGCGACCAGGCGCGATTGCGCTCATCGGGCACCTCGGGCGTGGAGAGCAGCACTTGCGACTCCGGGCGGCCGGTCAGCAGCGCGGTCAGCAGTGCGGCGCCGATCCCGCGGCCCTGCGCCGACGGGTGCACGTGCAGTTCGGTGAGTTCGAAGTAGTCGGTGACCAGATCCTGGACCTGGGCCGCCGTCAGTCCGCGGCGGCCCAGGCCGGCGCGGAGTTGCCGATTCCACCACTGGTCGGCCGCGCCGGTGTAGCCGTAAGCCACCCCGACCAGGGCCTCGTGCCCGGTGGTCCAGGGCGCGGTGACGCGGCGTCGCGCATTCGTCGGGCGCCGCAGCTCCATCGGAGAGAGTTGGGCGAGGGCGCCGATCGCCGTCCAGCCGGGACGTCCGAGGTGTTCTCGCCACAGGCTGATGCGGCCCTGTTCGGTGCCGCGGGGATAACGCATCGCGGTCACGTAGGTGTGCACCGCCGGATCCAACCAGGCCTGGGCGTCGTCGGCGGGCAGTGCGATCAATCGGATCGACATCGGTGCCCCCACTCGCGTCCCTCTCGGCTGTCTGTTCGGTCTCGTCGGAGACACTATCCTTACTTGCCTCGCGGGCCCGGCGCGGGATAGCCTGAGAATATCGAACAGAAGTTCGATAAAGGGAAGCGGCGGTGCGACGGGGAAGACGTCGGACCGCCGCTTCCGTGTGCGGCCCCGCCCTCGAAAACGGGTGGGCAGTGGTCATCGGTGGAGCGGAAATGTCCGAGGCTCATGAGACGTTCTCTTCAACGAAGGAGGCGGCCCCATGGCACCGAATAGTCCCGATCCCCGCGTGGTGCATCGCAGTCGCGATCTGCTCGACCGTGCCGAAGTGTTGTTCGACGGCGCGACCGCCGTGCACGACGACGGCGCCGAACGCTTCCGGCAGTTCTATCTGGCGGCCATCCGTGCGGCCGGTGCGGTGTTGGCCGTGCACGAGCCGCTCGGTCCGGTGCGTCGCCGCCGGAACGCCCGGGACGCCTGGAGCCGGATCAAGGCGGTGGCGCCGGAGTATGCCGATCTCGCCGAATACTTCAGTGGACTGTCCACGATGCGTGCGCGTGTGGAGGCCGGTCTGGTGTCGCGGGTCGACGACACGCTGTGTGCCCGGGTGGAGCGTCGTGCGGCCGAATTCCTCGACGCGGCCGACGCCAACCTGTTGGCCTATGAGCAGGGCCGACTGCCCGGGGCGGCGTCCGCGGAGCGGATGGTGGGCGCGTGATGTGCGCTTCGCCGGAGAAAAGTGGTCGTTTATCGATTCTGCTCGTATCATGGGTGGATAGCAGGCGCCGATGCCCCGTCGTTTGCGTTGCTCGGACAGTGAGGGAGGAGAGCGGTGCCGCTTTCGGAACATGAGCAGCGGATGCTCGACGAGATTGAGAGCGCGCTGTACGCCGAGGATCCGAAGTTCGTCTCGAGCGTCAGCAAGCAGCGTGTCGGCCGCCCCGGTGCGCGCCGCCAATGGCAGGCCGCGTTGCTGTTCATCGTGGGCTTGGCGCTCCTGGTCGGTGGCCTCATGGTCGACGTGCAGATCGGTGAGCTGAAGATCCTCAGCCTGGTCGGCTTCTTCGTGATGTTCGCCGGCGGTCTGCTGCTGGTGCTCAGTCCGCGCGGCGGTCCGGCTTCCGCGGGCCCGGCTAAGCGGGGGTCGACGAAGTCTGCGGGCAAGGGCTCGCTGAGCTCGCGTATGGAGGACCGTTTCAATCGGCGCTTCGACCGCGGCGATCACTAGACATTCCTGCGCGGCCGTGCGCCGCCACTGACTCCCAGACGGGGGCCGCAACCTCTTCAGGTTGCGGCCCCCGTCTGCATCCCCGGGCACTCTGCCGTCTGGTGCAGTCGCCTGGTGACTGCACCAGACGGCAGCGCTCTCGGGTCCTCCCCACCGCGCCCCACCCCGATCACCCACTTCCCCCCACTTTGGGGTATCGGCAGATCCCATTGGCCACTTCAGTGCCATTTCGGCGCACCCTCCACCAGCTCAGCAGCACGGACGCGCGGCGTGCTTTAAAACGGCACGCCCCCGCTAATGTGCCGCTGACCTGTGACTATGTCCGCAGGTGGTGGGGAAGTGGGGCGTGGGTGGTGGATTGTGGAGCAAAGTGGGGTAATGTGGTGCACATCGACCGGAGAGCTCAGGTTCTCCCGCTGATACCGGGGTAGGAGGTGGCGACGTGCCTGGCTTCGTCGGGACCTACACCCCAAAGCTGGACGACAAGGGACGGCTCACGCTGCCGGCCAAGTTTCGGAACGCGCTGTCAGGAGGGGTTGTGGTCACACAGGGTCTCGATCACAGCTTGTCGGTGTATCCCGCCGAGGAGTTCGACGTCACCGCCGCGAAAGCGAACGAGGCGTCGCGCAACAATCCGGAAGCGCGTGCCTACGTCCGGCTGATGTTGGCCGGCGCCGACGAGCAGACGCTCGACGGTCAGGGCCGGGTCAACCTGTCCGCGGGACTGCGCCAGTGGGCGCGCTTGCAGAAGGACTGCGTGGTCACCGGCCAGTACGACCACCTGGAGATCTGGGACGCCGCTCGGTGGGCGGAGTACCAGGCCACGCACGAGGAGGCCTTCGCGGCCGGCGGTTCCGCCGCTTTGGACGCGATCGTCTAGACGACAAGTGAAGAACTGGACTGCTGCGGTGAGGCGAGGCCTCGGCCCGGCCGACCCTGACGTACTTCCCCAGCGTCAGGTGCGCACCGGGCGGGGACCCCGCCTCACCGCAGTTCCGCTTCTTCGACAGGGCCGCTCGACGACCTCGTCGGCAGGAATTCCGCCACGAGCAATGCCATCAGCAGGAAACAGGGGAGAGGTGATCGGTGTGTCCGAATCGACGTCGTCCGAGCACGGGCACGTGCCGGTCTTGGCGGATCGGATGTTCGAACTCCTCCGTCCCGCACTGACGCGCGGCAACGCCGACGGGTCCGGGGCGGTGCTGATCGACGGCACCCTCGGCGCCGGTGGCCACACCGAACTGATCCTGACCCGGCTGCCCGGACTCACGGTGCACGGGATCGACCGTGACGAACACGCTCTCGAGATCGCGACGCAGCGGCTGGCGCCGTTCGGCGAACGCATGCACTTCCACCACGCCCGGTACGACGAGATCGGTGACGTGGCCGCAGCGGCCGGGCTCGCCGAGGTCGACGGCATTCTGCTGGATCTCGGAGTCTCGTCGATGCAACTCGATCAGGCCGAGCGGGGCTTCGCCTACGCCGTCGACGCACCGCTGGACATGCGGATGAACGACGACGACGAGCTCACCGCCGCCGACATCCTCAACACCTACGATCACGGCGCGCTGGCGCGCGTCCTGAGCGAGTACGGCGAGGAGCGGTTCGCCGGAAAGATCGCCTCCGCGGTCCTGCGGGCGCGCGAGCAGGAGCCGTTCACCACCAGTGGACGGCTGGTGGAGTTGCTGTACGCCACCATCCCCGCCGCCACCCGGCGCACCGGGGGCCACCCGGCCAAGCGCACCTTCCAGGCGCTGCGCATCGAGGTGAACCGGGAGCTGGATTCGCTCCGCGCCGTGGTTCCCGCGTCGCTGGAGCTGCTCGCGGTGGGCGGTCGGCTGGCCGTCATGAGCTACCAGTCGCTGGAGGACCGGATCGTGAAGCGGGACTTCGCGCAGGCGGTCCGCAACACCACTCCGGCGGGTCTGCCGGTGGACCTGCCCGGCACCGCCGCGAAGTTCGCGCTGATCACCCGCGGTGCCGAACAAGCCAACGAACAGGAACGACACGAGAACCCCCGCAGCGCCCCGGTCCGGGTGCGTGCGATCGAACGAATCGGGGCCGCCGGCGACGGCGACCCCGCAGGTGAAGGGAACCGACGATGACTCTCCTCGACGACCGTCGGTCCGCGCGCCGCGCCGTCGCAACCCGTCCGTCCGCACCCCGGGCCGCCACGCCTCGGACGTCCGTGTCTCGCGGGGCCGCCTCCGCCTCTCGGTCGGGCGCGTCCCGGTCGGCGTCCACCGAGCCCGCGGCTGGTCGTCGGCGTCCGCCGCGGCGCGCGGAGCTCCTCACGCCGAAGAAGGCGTCGGGCGTCTTCACCGGGCTGTCCGACATGCCGTTCATCGTGCCGATCGTCGTGCTGGTGATCGGTGCGCTCGGTCTGACGCTGTACCTGTCGACGAAGGCCGCGCAGGATTCGTATCAGTTGTCGTCGCTCCGTCAGGAGAACCAGGCGCTGGTGGACAAGCGGGACAACCTCAAGCGCACCGCCGACTCCGGCGACTCGGCGCCGGAGCTGGCCGACAAGGCGGCCAAGCTGGGCATGGTGCCCGGGATCGGCGCCCACCTGGTGGTGGGTCCGGACGGCAAAGCTCGCCTGCGCGGCGAGCTCAAGCCGGCCGACGGCAACCGCCCCGGTTCGCTGAACCCGAAGCCGGATCCGGTCAAGCAGATCGACGCCAGCAAGGTGGACGACTCCGGCGGTCTCGGCGGCAACCCCGCCCCCAGCGAGCAGACCCCCGGCGAGCAGGCCCCGAACGGTCATACCCCGGACGGTCAGGCCCCGAACCCCGCGCCCGCCCCGCCGAGCGTGACCCCGCCGAACACCGCGACCCCGCAGGCGCCCGCGCCGAACGTCCTGCCCCCCAGTGCCGCCACGCCGAACCGCAATACCGCCGCCGATCGATGACCCGGGAGTGGATGCAGCCATCATGACCAATCCTCGAACCCCGGCCGATTCCGGTGGGAGCAGTGCCGCACAGCGTTTTCTGATCCGGTCGCGCGTGCTGATCGCGCTCGCCGCGGTGATCGCGATGGCGGTGGCCGGTCGGCTGGTGTGGATCAACGTCATCGATGCGGGCGATCTGGCGGCGCAGGCCGCGCAGCAGCGCGAAGACGTCATCACGCTGTACGCCAAGCGCGGCGCGATCCTGGATCGCAACGGCCGGCCGCTGGCCTACACCGGTGAGGCGCGGTCGCTGACCTTCCTGCCGCGTGCGGTCCGCAAGGCGATCGACGCCGAGCACGAGAAGAACGATCAGCTGCCCGACGCGAACACGCGGCTCAAGGAGATCGCCGAGGGCGTGTCGCTGCAGTTGGGCGGCTCGATCTCCACCGAGGACCTGCTCGCCAAGGTGACCTCCGACGACGACTTCGTCTACCTGGCCCGCTCGGTGAGCCCGGAGACGGCGAACCGGATCACCGCGGACTTCCCCGAGGTGGGCGCCGACCCGCAGTCGGTGCGCGTCTATCCGGGCGGCTCACTGGCCGCGAACGTGATCGGCGACGTCAACTTCGACGGCAACGGACACATCGGGCTGGAGTCGTCGCTGGATCCGATCCTGGCCGGCATGAACGGCACCGAGACCGTGGACCGCGGTGCGGACGGCGCGATCATTCCCGGCAGCAAGCGGAACGTGCACCCGGCGATCGACGGCCAGACCGTCACCCTCACCTTGGACTCGGACATCCAGTGGTTCGTGCAGGCGCAGGTCAACGAGGCCAAGAAGAAGTCGGGCGCGAACAACGCGTCGGCCGTCGTGCTCGATGCGCGCACCGGCGAGGTCTTGGCGATGGCCAACGACAACACGTTCAATCCGTCCCTTCCGGTGGAGGAGCAGCGCGACGCGGATCTGGGCAATCGCTCGGTGACCTCGCCGTTCGAGCCGGGTTCGGTGAACAAGCTGGTGGTGGCCTCGGCGGCGGTCGAGTACGGGCTCACCAATCCGAACGCGGTGTACCGGGTACCCGGTTCCATCGACATGGCCGGCATCACGGTCAAGGACGCGTGGGACCACGGCGTGGTGCCGTACACCACCACCGGGATCTTCGGTAAGTCGTCGAACGTCGGCACACTGATGCTGGCGCAGAAGGTGGGCGAGAAGCGGTTCGCCGACATGCTGACGGCCTTCGGGCTGGGCCAGCGCACCGAGGTGGGGCTGCCCGCCGAGAGCGGCGGCGAAGTCCCGGCGCTGAGCCAGTGGTCCGGCGGTTCGTTCGCGAACCTGCCGATCGGGCAGGGTCTGTCGATGACGCTGCTGCAGATGACCGCGATGTACCAGGCCATCGCCAACGACGGCGTGCGCATCCCGCCGCGCATTCTGGCGCCGCTCGACGGTGAGCGCAGCGCCGGCTTCACCGAACCCGAACCGGTGCGCGTGGTGAGCCCGGAGACGGCGCGCACCGTCCGCGAGATGTTCCGGTCGGTGATGCAGGACGACCCGATGGGCGTGCAGTCGGGCACCGGAGCCAAGGGCGCGATCGAGGGCTACCAGACGTCCGGCAAGACCGGCACCGCGCAGCAGGTGGACCCGAAGTGCAACTGCTACTCGAAGTCGAGCTACAACATCACCTTCGCCGGGATCACGCCCGCCGATGATCCGCGCTTCGTGATCGGCATCATGCTCGACAACCCGGTGCGCAGCTCGGACGGCAGTGGCGGCCAGTCGGCGGCGCCGCTGTTCTCCACCATCGGGACCTGGCTGCTGCAGCACGAGAAGGTGCCGTTCTCGGCCACCCAGACTCCGCGGTTGAAGCTGGAAGCATAGGCTCGACCGCATCGGTTCGATGGTCGTCGACGACCGAGCTGGGTAGAACCGAGCTGGCAGAGAGGTACGAGAACTGTGGCGGACAAGATTCAGCACCCACCGGTGCGGCCGGAACATCCCGTCGGGGCCGATCTGACGGCGCTGGCCGCGCTGTCCGGGGCCCGGGTGATCGGTGACGATCGCACCGTCGTCGGTGCGACGCTGCGCGCGCAGCACGCCGCGCCCGGGGAATTGTTCGCCGCGTTGCCCGGCGCCCGCGTGCACGGCGCCCGCTTCGCGGCCCAGGCGGTCGCTGCCGGTGCGGTCGCGGTGCTCACCGACGACGAGGGACTGCGGCTGCTGCAGGCCGATCCGGCCACCGCGGACGTGTCGGTGCTGCTGCACCCGGCGCCCCGGTCGATCCTGGGTGTCGTGTCCGCGCGGATCTACGGCGACCCGTCGCAGCAGCTGACGCTCATCGGGATCACCGGCACCTCGGGCAAGACCACCACCGCGTATCTCACCGAGGCGGCGCTGCGGGCCGGCGGACACGTCGTCGGCCTCATCGGGACCGTCGAGATCCGGATCGACGGCACTCCGGTGCCCAGTTCGTTGACCACGCCGGAGGCGCCGGACCTGCAGCGAATGTTCGCGGTGATGCGCGAGCGCGGGGTCGACGCGGTGGTCATGGAGGTGTCCAGCCACGCGCTGTCGTTGGGCCGGGTCGACGGCGCCTGCTTCGCGGTGGGCGGGTTCACCAATCTCTCCCAGGACCACCTGGACTTCCATCACACGATGGAGGAGTACTTCAACGCGAAGGTGCGCCTGTTCGACGGAGCCGCCCCCGATCACGCCGCCGCGGCGGTGATCTGCGTGGACGACGAGTGGGGCGAGCGAATGGCCGAGGTCGCGCGCGCCAGCGCCGAACGGGTGGCCACGGTGTCGGTGTCCGGCGACGCCGACTGGTCGATCGTCGGGCAGGTGGAGGCCGACGCCGGTCGCCAGACGGTGGCGGTCCGGGACGCGACCGGGGCCGAGCACGTGATGGCGGTGCCGCTGCCGGGGGCGTACAACGTGGCCAACGCGATGCTCGCGGTCGGTCTGGCGACGACGGCCGGGGTGCCGACCGCGACGGCGATCGCCGGCCTCGCCCAGGTGCGCGTGCCCGGCCGGGTGGAGCAGGTGGACCGCGGCCAGGACTTCCTGGCGGTGGTCGACTACGCCCATAAGCCGGCGGCGGTGGAGGCGGTGCTGGCCACCCTCTCCGCCCAGATCCTTTCCGCGCAGACCGGCGGCGCGCTCGCCGTGGTGCTCGGCGCCGGCGGCGACCGCGACACCGAGAAGCGGCCGCTGATGGGTGCGGCGGCGGCGCGCGGCGCCGACCTGGTGATCATCACCGACGACAATCCGCGCAGCGAGGACCCGGCGACGATCCGCGCCGCGGTCCGCGCCGGCGCCGAAGCGGTGCCTGCCGGGGAACGGCGGGCGACGGAGATCCGCGAGAGCGGCGACCGGGCCGCGGCGATCGCCGAGGCGGTCGCGTGGGCCGGACCCGGCGACGTGGTGCTGGTGGCCGGGAAGGGCCACGAGAGCGGCCAGGAGATCGCCGGGCAGGTGCATCCCTTCGACGATCGCCTCGTGCTCGCCGCGGCGTTGGAGGCGCGCGCGGCGACGTCGGTGGCCGAACCCCTCACCGTCTATGTGGCGCCCGCGGGGGCCACGATCGAGCAGGCGGGCCGCCTGCTGCGGCTCATGGTGACCGACGCCGTGGATGCCGGGGTGGGCAGTGCCCACCGTCCGGACGCGGACGTCACCCGGGGCCGTCGTACCTGGGCCTTCTTCGGCGACCTCGCCGAGGCGGGCGCGGACGAGAACGCGCGCTGCGTGGCGCACGACCTGATCGGTCGCCGTGCGGTACGCCTGGCCGTCGACCAGACGGTGGCGGTGGGCGACACGCGCGCCGTGCGCGCGCTGTACCAGGGTGCGATCCAGGAGGGGTCGTGGGGCGACGAGGCCGGTTTCCACCTCACCCTGGACGAGGTGCTCGCGCAGCAGCGCGCCGACGTCGGCACGTCCGCCGCACCGCGGGCGGGCGACATGGTGTTGATCGCCGGCGGCACGGATCTCGCGGAGGCGTTGGTGACCGCGTGGCGGGACGAGGCCGGACTCGCGGTGCAGGTGCGCACTCCATGACCGGTAGGGTCTTCACTCGGTCGACCGACACGGCGGCCGTAGACGACGAAGGATTCATCCAGTGACTCAGATCCTGATCGCGGGGGCGATCGCACTCGCGGTGGCGATTCTGCTGACGCCGGTGCTGATCCGGGAGTTCTCCCGGCGTCGGTGGGGCCAGGAGATCCGGCAGGACGGACCGGCCAGCCACCAGGCGAAGGCGGGCACGCCGTCGATGGGCGGCGTCGCGATTCTCATCGCGATCTGGGCCGGTTACCTGGGCTCCTACATCTTCAGCTGGGTCCGCGGCGACGGCGGCCCGACGGCCTCGGGCCTGCTGGTGCTGGGCCTGGCCACCGGCCTGGGTCTGGTCGGCTTCCTCGACGACTTCATCAAGCTCGCCAAGAAGCGCAACCTGGGCCTGAACAAGACCCAGAAGTCGGTCGCGCAGCTGATCGTCGCCGTGGTCTTCGGCATCCTGCTGCTGCAGTTCCGCAACGATCAGGGCCGCACGCCCGCCAACGATCACCTGTCCTACGTGCGCGACATCGAGGCCATCACCTTCACCGGTGTCGGCTTCGTGATCTTCTGCTGGCTGGTGGTCTCGGCCTGGTCGAACGCGGTGAACTTCACCGACGGGCTCGACGGCCTGGCCGCCGGTTCCACCGCGATGGTGATGGGCACCTACGTGCTGATCACCATGTGGCAGGACCAGCACTCCTGCGACAACGTGGTCGGCGACCTTAAGGCCGCCTCCTGCTATCAGGTGCGCGATCCGCACGACCTGGCGATCGTGGCGATGGTCGCGGCCGCCGCGTGTCTGGGCTTCCTCTGGTGGAACGCGGCACCGGCCAAGATCTTCATGGGCGACACCGGTTCGCTGGCATTGGGCGGCATCGTCGCCGGTCTGTCCATGACCACGCACACCGAACTGCTGATGGTGGTCATCGGTGCCCTGTTCGTCGCCGAGATCGTCACCGTGATGATCCAGATCGCCGCCTTCCGGACCACCGGCAAGCGGCCGTTCCGCATGGCGCCGTTCCATCATCACTTCGAGTTGGGCGGCTGGGATCAGACCACGGTGATCATCCGTTTCTGGTTGCTCGCCGCCATCTCCTGCGCGTTGGGTCTGGGCCTGTTCTACGGGGAATGGGTCGCCGGCTGACGGTGCCGACGCCGCGCGGCCGCCGATTGCGGATCGGTTCGCGCGACACGCCCCATAGGTCCCAGCAGTCACAGCCTTCACAGGGGACGATGGTCCGGTGACTGTTCCTCCTCGCACTGCGCGGCGCGTCAAGCGCGAGTCGTCGGAAACGGCGCCGGTCGACGCACCGGACCCGGCCCAGCCGAAAGGCGACGCCGAGGCGCAGCCGGAGGCCGAGGCCGACACCGCGGCCACGACCGCGGGCCGAACGAAGACCGGCGCGGCGGCGAAGGCCGCCGAGAAGTCTGCGGACTCGTCGAAGGCGACTCTCGCGTTGACGCTGGCGCGACCGTCCATCGACGTGCGCGCCTGGCTGTCCACCGCGCGCGAAGGCGTACGCACCCTCATGGCGCGGCCGCTCACCTCCTTCCACCTGGTGGTCTCGCTGTCGCTGGTGTTGACCGTGTGCGGCCTGATCATGGTGCAGTCGGCGTCGTCGGTCGAGGGCTACGCCGAGAATCAATCCTCGTACGGCGCGTTCGCCACGCAGGCCGCCTTCGCAGTACTCGGCTGGATCGCCTTCTACACGGTGCTGCACCTGCCGTTCCGGTTCTTCCGACGCTTCGCCGCGCTCGGCATGGTCGTGAGCCTCGCCCTGCTGGTGCTGGTGCTGGTGCCCAGCCTGGGCGTCAAGGTCGACGGCGCGCGCCGCTGGTTCGAGGTCGGCGGCGTTTCCATCCAGCCGTCCGAACTCGCCAAGGTGGCGCTGTGCATCTGGGGTGCCCATGTCCTGGCGTCGCGGCGGACCACGGGTGCCGGGACCAGGGAACTGCTGGTGCCGTTGGTGCCTGTGGCCTTCATCATGTGCGTGCTCATCATCGCCGAGCCGAACCTGTCGACCACGGTCATCGTGCTGGTGATCACCGGCGCGCTGCTGTGGTTCGGTGGGCTGTCGACCTCGGTCTTCGCCGGGTTCGTCGGTTTCGTGGTCGTGGGCGCGGCGATCGCGGCGCTGAGTGTGGACTACCGTGCCGCGCGCGTGTTCAGCTTCCTCGGCTCCAACGACGATCCGCTGGGCGGCGGCTACCAGGCGCTGCAGGCGACCTACGCGCTGGCCAACGGCGGTATCTTCGGCGTCGGACTGGGACAGAGCACCGCCAAGTGGAGCTATCTGCCCAACGCGCACAACGACTTCATCTTCGCCATCCTGGTGGAGGAGACCGGTCTGGTCGGCGGCATGATCGTCGTCGGCCTGTTCCTGCTGCTCGGTTGGGTCGGCATGCGGATCGCGCGACGCTCGGCCGATCCCTTCCTGCGGCTGCTGACGGCCACCATCACGGTGCTGATCACCACGCAGATGTTCATCAACGTCGGATACGTGGTGGGCCTGCTTCCGGTGACCGGTATCCAGTTGCCGCTGATGTCGCAGGGCGGCACGTCCATGTTGACCATGCTGACCATGCTGGGTCTGCTCGCCAGCGCGGCCCGGCACGAGCCGGATGCGGTGGCGGCGCTGTCCGGCACCAAGGCGCACGGTCTGTCCCGGTTGCTGCACCTGCCGGCACCTGCGCCGTACCGGCAGCGGCTGGTGGATCAGGTGCAGGATCGTCTGGATCGACGACGCAGCGCCGGGCGGGCGCCCGAGCCCCGCGGGAATCGTCGGCAGGGACCGAGTCAGCGTGTGCGCCCCGGGCCCGGCGATCGGGTGCGCTCGGCGCCGCGGGAGCGGGTCCGGCCGATGAGGTCGGCCGCGCAGCACTCGGACGAGATCCACTATCCTGCAAGTCAGGCGAGCAACCGGGTTCGAACCGATCCGCGCCGGTACGCCCCGCGCTACCCGGCAGCCGACTCGCCGCGTCGAACGGAGTACAGGCAGCGGTGAGCAGTAATTCTCAGTCGGCCCGAAGCGGTCTCTCCGTGGTGGTCGCCGGCGGCGGCACCGCGGGACACATCGAGCCGGCGCTGGCCGTCGCCGATGCCGTACGACGGCTGGATCCGTCGGCCCGCATCACCGCCCTGGGTACGCCCAAGGGGTTGGAGACCGAGCTGGTGCCCGCGCGCGGCTACCCGCTCGAGCTGATTCCGCCGGCTCCGCTGCCGCGCAAGCCCGGCAAGGACCTGCTGGCCACGCCCTACCGCCTCAACCGCGCGGTCGCGGCCACCCGCAAGGTGCTGCGCGCGGTGGACGCCGACGTGGTGGTCGGTTTCGGCGGCTACGTGGCGTTGCCCGCGTATTTCGCCGCCCGCGGCCGCCTGGCCGCCGGTCGTCGCGTGCCGATCCTCATTCACGAAGCCAATGCGAGCGCCGGCATCGCCAACAAGGTCGGCGCGCGCCTGGCCGATCGCGTGCTGGCCGCGGTGCCCGACTGCGGCATCCCCGGGGCCGAGGTGGTCGGCATGCCGGTGCGCGCCACCATCGCCGACCTCGATCGCGCCGCGACGCGCGCCGCGGCCCGCGACTTCTTCGGGCTCGACCCGGAGGCGCCGACCCTGCTGGTCTTCGGCGGTTCGCAGGGCGCCCAGCAGATCAACGCGGCGGTCGCCGGGGCGGCCGCAGCGCTCGGCGCAGCCGGTATCGGCGTGCTGCACGCGCACGGCAAGAACAACACCGTCGATCCGGTCTCGCCGGCCGGTGCGCCCGCCTACGTGCCGCTGCCGTACGTCGATCGCATGGACCTGGCCTACGCCGCGGCCGATCTGGTGATCTGCCGCTCCGGCGCGATGACCGTCGCCGAGGTGACCGCGGCCGCGCTGCCGGCGATCTACGTGCCGTTGCCGCACGGCAACGGCGAACAGCGACTCAACGCTCTGCCGGTGGTGGAGGCGGGTGCCGCGGTGCTCGTCGACGACGCCGACATGACCGCCGACTACGTGGCCCGCGAGGTCCCCGCGCTGCTCGGCGACCCGGATCGGCTCGCCGCGATGGCCGCCGCCGGAGCGCAGACCGGCCACCGCGATGCCGCCGAGACCGTGGCGGCGGCGGCGCTGGCCGCGGCGGCCCGGTTCCGGGCCGCCCAGGCGCAGGGGCCACGACGATGACCGCCCTTGACACGGATCTGCCGTCGTCCCTGCACCGCGTGCACATGGTCGGCATCGGCGGTGCCGGAATGTCCGGTCTGGCCCGCATTCTGCTGTCCCGCGGCGGCCAGGTGTCCGGCTCCGATGCCCGCGAGAGTCGGGGCGTGGTGGCCCTGCGCGCCCGCGGCGCGCAGGTGAACATCGGGCACGACGGTGCCGCGCTCGACTTGCTCGAGGGCGGCCCGACGGTGGTGGTGACCACGCACGCCGCGATCCCGCAGGACAATCCCGAACTGGTGGAGGCCCGCCGCCGCGGCATTCCGGTGCTGTACCGGCCGCAGCTGCTGGCGGAGCTGATGGCGGGGCACCGGACGCTGCTGATCAGTGGCACGCACGGCAAGACGTCGACCACGTCGATGGCGGTGGTGGCCCTGCAGCACAGCGGTGCCGATCCGTCGTTCGCGATCGGCGGCGAACTGAACGAATCGGGCACCAACGCGCACCACGGCAGCGGCGAGGTCTTCGTCGCCGAGGCCGACGAGAGCGACGGCTCGCTGCTGCAGTACCGCCCCGACGTGGTGGTGGTGACCAACATCGAGGCCGATCACCTGGATTTCTTCGGCTCCGAAGCCGCCTACGTGCAGGTGTTCGACGACTTCGCGGCGCTGATCCGCCCGGGCGGCACGCTCGTGGTGTGCCTCGACGATCCGGGTGCGGCCGCGCTGGCCGGACGCTGCGCAGAGCAGCTCGCGCAGGCGGGCGTACGGGTGATCGGCTACGGCACCGGCAGCCACCGCGCGCTGGCGCCGTCGGTGCCGCTGACCGGCCGCCTGATCGAGCGTTCCGCGCGCGGCATCGGCAGCAGCGTGCGACTGGAGCTGGGCGCCCCCCTCGTGGCGGAGGCCGCCGAGGTCGGTATGACCGTGACGCTGCCCGGTGAACACATGGCACTCAACGCGATCGCCGCGCTGCTGGGTGGGTTGGCCGTCGCCCCGAACCTCGACCCGGCCGTGGTGATCGAGGGGATCGACGGGTTCGGCGGTGTCCACCGGCGCTTCGAGAATCGCGGCACCGCAGCCGGTGTGCGCGTGTTCGACGACTACGCCCACCATCCGACCGAGGTGCGCGCCGTGCTGACCGCGGCCCGCGGAGTGGTCGAGGAGACCGGCGGCCGCGTGCTCGCCGTGTTCCAACCGCACCTGTATTCGCGCACCGAGGAGTTCGCGGCGCAGTTCGCGCAGGCGCTGAGCCTGGCCGACGAGGTGATCGTCGCCGACATCTACGGGGCGCGCGAGGAGCCGCGGCCGGGTGTCACCGGCCGTCTCATCTCCGATGCCGTGACCGTGCCCGCCGTCTTCGTCGACGCGGTGAGCGACCTGCCTGCCGCGGTGTCGGCCCGGGCGCGCATCGGCGACCTGGTGCTGACCATCGGTGCGGGCGACATCACCATGCAGGCCCCGTTCATTCTGGCGGCCCTGGATTCGTGAGCGAGCGCAGACTCGAGACCCCGGCGTCGCGGCGCCGGGGGACCGTCGATAGCGAGCAGCTGGAACTGCGGCGGGTCGGTCGACGTCGGCTGTGGCGACTGCTCGGGGCGATCGCCGCAGTGGCCGCGGTGGCCGGGTTGGTGGCGGTGGCGTACTTCTCGCCGCTGATGTCGGTGCGCGAGGTGACCGTGTCCGGAAGCGGAACGGTGCCGACCGAGGAGGTGCTCGCCGTGGCGGAGGTGCCCGTCGGGCGCCCGCTGCTGCAGGTGGACACCTCGATCATCGCCGAGCGCATCGCGCGGATCCCGGGGATCGCGAGCGCACGGGTCGATCGCAGCTATCCGTCGACCATCGCGATCGACGTCGTGGAGCGGCGACCGCTGATGCTGATCGAGTCGGCCGACGGCAAGGTCGGCGTGATGGATCATGTCGGCGTGGTCTACCTCGAGTTCGATTCGGCGGAGGCGATGGGCGCCGCTGCCGCCGGCACGGTGGTCTACCGGGACCTTCCGGTGCTGGAGGTGTCGCGACCGGGCCCGCAGGACCCCACCACGGTGGCGGCGGTGGAGATGGTGTCCGGTCTGCCGGACTGGTTGCGCCGTCAGGTGCAGTCGGTCTCGGCGTCGTCGCCCGCCGACCTCACCCTGCACCTGACCAAGGACCGCACCGTGGTGTGGGGAAACGCCGAGCGCGGGGAGGACAAGGCCGAAGCCCTCAAGCACGTGCTGAAACTGCCCGCCAAGACGTTCAACGTGTCCAGTCCGGACTATCCCGCGGTGAGCTGACGCGGCCCACGGGCCGGGTGGAAAAAGAAAAACTCTCCCGACACCGGCGCGCCTCCTGGCACGCAGCCGACGAGGTCAATACGGTCTCTTTTCAGACCGGTACTTGACATAACTATAACCCTTTGGTTGAGCTTTAGGGTTTGATTCAGAGCAGGAAGGCATCATGACGCCCCCTCATAACTACCTCGCCGTCATCAAGGTCGTCGGCATCGGCGGTGGCGGCGTGAATGCTGTCAACCGCATGATCGAACAGGGCCTCAAGGGTGTCGAGTTCATCGCGATCAACACCGATG
Organism: Gordonia alkaliphila; assembly: GCF_039542465.1. Lineage (NCBI taxonomy): Bacteria > Bacillati > Actinomycetota > Actinomycetes > Mycobacteriales > Gordoniaceae > Gordonia > Gordonia alkaliphila. Next base: position 78,547 of record NZ_BAABIE010000006.1, read on the forward strand.
CGCAGGCATTGTTGATCAGTGATGCCGACGTCAAGCTCGACATCGGCCGCGAATCGACCCGCGGCCTGGGCGCCGGCGCGAATCCCGAGGTCGGCCGCAAGGCCGCCGAGGACGCGCGCGACGAGATCGAGGATCTGCTGCAGGGCGCCGACATGGTCTTCGTGACCGCGGGCGAGGGCGGCGGCACCGGCACCGGCGGTGCGCCAGTGGTGGCCGCGATCGCGCGCAAGCTCGGCGCACTGACCGTCGGTGTGGTGACCCGCCCGTTCTCCTTCGAGGGCAAGCGCCGCGGCAACCAGGCCGACGAGGGCATCGCCGCGCTCCGCGAGTCGTGCGACACCCTGATCGTGATCCCGAACGACCGGCTGCTGCAGCTCGGCGATTCGCAGGTCAGCCTGATGGACGCGTTCCGCAGCGCCGACGAGGTGCTGCTCAACGGTGTGCAGGGCATCACCGACCTGATCACCACCCCGGGCCTGATCAACGTCGACTTCGCCGACGTCAAGGGCGTGATGAGCGACGCCGGCAGTGCGCTGATGGGCATCGGTGCCGCGCGCGGTGAAGACCGGGCGCGCAAGGCCGCCGAGATCGCCATCAACTCGCCGCTGCTGGAAGCATCGATGGAAGGCGCGCGCGGCGTGCTGCTGTCCATCGCCGGCGGCTCCGACCTGGGCCTGTTCGAGATCAACAACGCGGCGACCCAGGTGCAGGAGGCCGCGCACGAGGACGCGAACATCATCTTCGGCACCGTGATCGACGACAACCTCGGCGACGAGGTCCGCGTCACGGTGATCGCGGCGGGCTTCGACGGCGGTGCACCGCGCAAACGCGTGGAGAACCCGGCCGCGACGACCGCCGCGAAGGCGCCCGGCACCGTGGAGTCGGCCCAGTCCGGACAGGTCTCGACGCCTCCGGCCAACGACCCGCTGTTCGGCAGCAAGCCGGTCGCCGGGGGCGATCCGTTCGCGCAGACTCCGCCGCGTCGCAACACGGTCCGGTTGGACGACGACGAGGTCGACGTCCCCGACTTCATGAAGTGACGGGCTCGCCGGTGACCGCACCTCGGGTGCGGCGCGTGGTGACCACGCGCGCCGGTGGCGTGTCCCGCGCCCCGTACGATTCGTTCAACCTCGGCGACCACGTGGGCGACGACCCGGCCGCGGTCGCCGCCAACCGCGAGCGGTTGGCCCGGGAGATCGGGTTGGCGCCCGATCACGTGGTGTGGATGGAGCAGATCCACGGCCGCACCGTGACGGTGGTCGACGGTCCGGTGACCGAGCCGGTTCCGGTGACCGACGCACTCGTCACCCGCACACCGGGCCTGGCGTTGGCCGTGCTCACTGCCGACTGCGTCCCGCTGCTGCTCAGCGACGACGAGGCCGGGGTGATCGCGGCGGTGCACGCCGGTCGGGTGGGTGCCCGCATCGGGATCGTGCCGGAGGTGCTCGCCACCATGACCGAACTCGGCGCGCGGCCGGAGCGGATCGGCGTGCTGTTGGGGCCGGCGGCCTCCGGCGCCCGCTACGAGGTGCCCGCGGAGATGGCGCGCGACGTGGACAAGCATCTGCCCGGCAGTGCCTGCCGTACTGCGAAGGGCACCGCGGGTCTGGACCTGCGGGCCGGCATCGACCGGCAGCTGCGGGCCGCCGGAGTCACCTCGATCGCGCTGGACGAGCGCTGCACCATCGGCGATCCGAGTCTGTTCAGTCATCGCCGCGGGGCGCCCACCGGACGCATCGCCTCGGTGATCTGGATGGACCCGACGGGATCCACGCCGTGAGTGTCGACCCACGACGCGCCGAACTGGCGGCCTCGCTGGCCGCGGCGCGCGAGCGGGTGGCGCGCGCCGAGCTCGCGGCCGGCCGCGAGCCGGGCAGCGCCCGCCTGATGGTGGTGACCAAGTTCTTCCCGGCCGCCGATCTCGCCCGCCTGGTGGAGCTGGGCGCCACCGAGTTCGGTGAATCCCGCGAACCGGAGGCGGGCCGCAAGGTGGCGGAGGTCCGCGCCGAGCTGCCGGACGCTGTCTTCGACGTCGACATGATCGGTTCGGTGCAGCGCAAGAAGGCCAAGACCGTGGCGCGCTGGGCGCGACGTGTGCAGTCGGTGGACTCGCCGGAACTGGCGGAGGCACTGGCCGTCGCCGCCGAGCGGTCCCTCGATGCGGGCGAGCGGACGACGCCGTTGGCGGTGCTGCTGCAGGTCAGCCTGGACGGCGATCCCGCCCGCGGGGGAGTGCCGGTGGACGAGTTGGGGCGGTTGGCCGAGCAGGTCGTCGCCCGCGACGGTGCGTTGCGCCTGGACGGTCTGATGGTGATCGCGCCGCTGCACGGCGAGGTGCGCGAGCACCTGGCGCACGCGCAGACGATCGCCGAAGGCTTTCGCCGCGACTACCCGCAGGCGCGCGAACTGTCGTCGGGCATGTCCGGTGACCTGGAGACCGCGATCGAACACGGATCGACGTGTGTGCGTGTCGGAACCGCGATCATGGGCGCTCGCCCGATAATCTCTCCGTAATCAGCATTCACATCAGTCACAGCAGAACCACCCCGATCATTCATTCAGCAGTGGAAGGCAAGTCGATGACGACGATGCAGAAGTTCAAGGCATATTTCGGCATGGTGCCCCCGAGCGAGTACGAAGACGACTACCTCGCCGACCCTGCCGGTGGTCGGATGGACTCGGTGGACGGCCACCGTGGCGCGCCGCGCCGCGAGGACCCCGCGATGAGCTCGCGTGAGCGCCTGTACATGGAGCGCTACCGCGCCGCTGACGAGCGCCCGGAGCCGCATTACAGCGACGACTCCTACCGCAACGACTCGTACCGGGATGACTCCTTCCGGGATGACTCCTTCCGGGACGACGAGCCCTACGCGGTGGAGTACGCCGAGGTCGCTTACGGGCAGCGCGGCGACGATCGCGTCTACGCCGAGCGCGCGGTGCACGTGGAACTCGATCGCGGCCCGGCGCCGGTTCGCGGCCGGCTCGAGCCGCTCGCGCGCAGCGGCGCCGCACCGGTCCGCAGCGTCGGCGCGGTGCGCGGCGCCAATGCCCTCGCGCCCGAAACGCGTGCCGAGGTGGTCGCCGAGAGTGCGAGTCGGATCACCACCCTGCGACCGGCCGACTACTCGGAGGCGCGCACCATCGGTGAGCGTTTCCGCGGTGGCAGCCCGGTGATCATGGACCTGGTGGACATGAACAACGAGGACGCCAAGCGCATGGTCGACTTCGCTGCGGGCCTGGTCTTCGCGCTGCGCGGGTCGTTCGACAAGGTGGCCACCAAGGTCTTCCTGCTGTCGCCCGCGGGTGTCGAGGTGACCCCGGAGGATCGTCGCCGCCTCGCCGAGACCGGTTTCCACAGCCAGAGCTGAGAGGACGCACACCGAAGGCGCCGGAGGAATCCGGCGCCTTTCGTGGCACTGTAGACACGTGGGTATTTTCCTCTGGATCCTCTACCTGATCCTCTTTCTGTACTGGGTGCTGCTGCTGGGTCGGCTGGTGGCCGAGTTCGTCCAGTCGCTGGCCCGCCGCTGGCGGCCCCGCGGCGTCGCCGTGATCGTGATGGAAGTGATCTACACCGTCACCGATCCGCCGCTGAAGGCGATCCGCCGCGTGCTCAAGCCGATCGACCTGGGAGCCGTGCGACTCGATTTGTCATTGTTCCTGGTGTTGATCGTGGTGACGATCGGGATGCGGGTCTCGCAGGGATTCGCGCAGGAACTGGCCCCGGTGGCGCTCGGCGTCATCTGAGATAACCACTGCTCAGGGCGCCGGATCGGCAGTCGTCGCGGCGCGGCAGCGCATTGCGAAGGAACGCGGAGATGCCCGTTTCTGATTGCGAAAGCGCAGCATCTCGAGACGCAAACTTGGTCCAGATGTGACAAGATGGCACGCTAGTTACACAGTGCTACTGGTATTAATAGAACTGCGACCCGACTTGCCGTCGGTGACCGACACCTGAACCAGAGTGCTTCCACGGACACGCTCGAAGACTAAAGGGGATACCGAAATGCGGCTGACACCAGCTGACGTGCACAATGTCGCTTTCAGCAAACCGCCGATCGGTAAGCGCGGTTACAACGAAGACGAGGTGGACCAGTTCCTCGACTTCGTCGAAGCAGAACTTGCTCGGCTGATCGACGAGAACGCGAACCTGACCCAGCGCAACGCCGACCTCGAGGCGGACCTGCAGGCAGCACGGGCCGGCGGAGGCGGCGGCGACCACACCCAGGTCTTCGCGGCGGCCACCGAGGTGGTCGAGGTTCCGGCCCCGGCGCCCGTTGCTCCGCCCGCACCCCCGGTGCCCGCGGCGAGCTTGGACGAGGACGCCAGCATGCGCGCGGCCCGAGTCCTGGCGCTCGCGCAGGACACCGCCGACCGCGTCACCGGCAGCGCCCGCGGCGAAGCCGAGTCGATGGTCGCCGATGCCCGCGCTCGCAGCGAAAGCATGGTCGGCGAGGCGCAGGCTACCGCCGAGGCCACCCTGGCCGACTCGCGTCAGCGCGCCGAGGCCCTGCTGGCCGACGCCCAGACCCGCGCCGAGACCCAGGTCCGCCAGGCGCAGGAGCGCGCCGACTTCCTGCAGCGCGATGCGGAGCAGAAGCACTCGGAGATCATGTCCACCATCAACCAGCAGCGCACGGTACTGGAAGGACGGATCGAGCAGCTCAAGACGTTCGAGCGCGAGTACCGCACCCGCCTCAAGACCTACCTGGAATCGCAGCTCGAAGAGCTGCAGCAGCGCGGCAGCGCCGCACCGGTGGAGCAGGGCTACGGGCCCGAGAACGGCTACCCTCAGGGCTGATTCGGCCATGGGGGAGGTGTGTCATTTCGATGAGATGAGGGGCCGGAGATGCTGACCTTGGCACTGTTGGCGACACTGGTCGGCTTCGGCCTGCTGGTGGTCGCGCTGATCACGGCGAACTTCTGGCTGGCGGTGGCCTGCATCATCGTCTGCGTGGTCGGTCTGATCATTCTGCTCGTCGACATCCTCCGGGCCGGTCGCGGCGGCGGATCCGACGACGAGCCGCTGTTCACCATCCGCGATCGCGAGAGCGAACGTTCGGCGCCGCTGCACGACGCGTCCGACGACGCACCGGCTGCCGCGCAGTCGGCCGCTGTCGTCGCGCCGCCGGTGCCGGCGGAGGCACCGGACGCCCCGGTGGACGACTCGGTGAGCGGACTGGGTTCGCTCGTCGCGGCGGACCCGGTGCCGCATGTCGACGTCGGCGACGCGGGTGCACCCGATTCGGGTGCGCTCGACCTGGCCGAGCCGGATGCCCCGCACGACCTGGACGCCGCGCAGGCCGACGAGCCGGTCACCGGTGACGCCAACGACTACATCAGGTCGGTGACGGGCAGTTTCCCGACCCCGTCCGGTGCCTCCCCGTCGGGTGCGTGGCCGATGTCGGCCGAACCGGTGCCCGCCGAAACGGCGGCCTCCGGTCCCATCCCGACCGTCGACTCCGGTCCGGACACCGGACCCATCCGGTCGCTGTCGCCGTACGTCGGTCGACGTCGCCGCGGACTGGCGCCGGAGGGCGGACCCGCCGACAACGAGCCCGCCGACAACGAGCTCGCTGCGGACGCGAGCGGCCCGGCCGACGAGGTCGCGCCCGAGCAGAGTGCACCCGAGTCGGAGGCGCCCGAGTCGGCGGCGCCCGCCGCGCAGCCGGAGCGGACCTTCGTGGTGCACGACAACACCGGGCCGTTGCCCAAAATCACGTTCGTCGGCGACGACGAGTAGACTGAACGTTCCACAGCGTTGATCCGGCCATCACCGGGGAGCTCCCGGAAGAACCGGCGTCGACCCCGCTCGCGGTGACGGCGCCCCAGTAGAACCGGGCGGGCGCGGCCCGACAGCGCCGCACGAGTGCCCTGCACCTGCAGGGGAACTCGCTGAGCGGCACCGCGATGCGCGGTGCAAGCGGGGTGGTACCGCGCGGCTCGTCGAACCCGACGATCGCGTCCCCGTGCACGGGCAGTCCGACGGCGACGTCGTTCTGCAGGCACGAGGAGACGCCGCATGACCGACACGCCACTCGACGACGCCCCCGAGGGCGGCCGCGTGTATCCGATCGTCGACCTCACCGGAGGCAAGGGCCCCGGTGCACCGTCGTTCCCGGCGGTGGAAGAACGCGTTCTGGACTACTGGGACCGCGACGAGACGTTCGCCGCGTCGATCGCCAACCGCGCCGACGCGCCCGAGTTCGTCTTCTACGACGGCCCGCCCTTCGCCAACGGCCTGCCGCACTACGGCCACCTCCTGACCGGCTACGTGAAAGACATCGTGCCGCGCTACCAGACCATGCGCGGCAAGAAGGTGGAGCGCCGCTTCGGCTGGGACACCCACGGACTGCCCGCCGAGCTCGAAGCCGAGCGCCAGCTGGGGATCACCGACAAGTCGGAGATCGAAGTGATGGGCGTGGACAAGTTCAACGAGTACTGCCGCGATTCGGTGCTGCGGTACACCGGCGAATGGCGCACCTACGTGACCCGCCAGGCGCGCTGGGTGGACTTCGACAACGACTACAAGACCCTGGACCTGGACTTCATGGAGTCGGTCATGTGGGCCTTCCAGCGCCTCAACGACAAGGGCCTGATCTACCAGGGCTACCGCGTGCTGCCGTACTCCTGGTATGAGCAGACGCCGCTGAGCAACCAGGAGGCCAAGCTCGACGACGCCTACCGGATGCGCCAGGACCCGGCCCTCACGGTCACCATGCCGCTGCAGGTGCCGGCCGACGCGCCGCTGGCCGCGCTGAACGGCGTGAACGCCCTCATCTGGACGACGACGCCGTGGACCCTGCCGTCGAACCTCGCGATCGCGGTGCACCCGGACACCGAGTACGCGCACGTGAAGACCGCCGACGGCGACGAGTACCTGCTCGCCGCGGCGCTGGTCGGCGCCTATGCGCGCGAACTCGGGGAGACCGAGACCGTCGCGACCTACCGCGGCAGCGAACTGGCCGGGCTGGACTACGCCCCGCCGTTCGACTACTTCGTCGGACACCCGAACGCGCACCGCATCCTCACCGCCGACTACGTGACCACCGAGAGCGGCACCGGTGTGGTCCACCTGGCCCCCGCCTTCGGTGAGGAGGATATGGACGTCGCCTCGGCGCACGGTATCGAGGTGGTGCAGCCGCTGGATCCGGGCGGCCGGTTCACCGACCTGGTGCCCGACTACGCCGGCCAGATGGTCTTCGACGCCAACCCGAACATCATCAAGGACCTCAAGGCGGCCGGCCGCGTGCTGCGGCACGAGACCATCGAGCACTCCTACCCGCACTCGTGGCGGTCCGGTCAGCCGCTGATCTACATGGCGGTGCCGTCGTGGTTCGTGAATGTGCAGAAGATCAAGAACCGCATGCTGGAGCTCAACCAGGAGATCACCTGGTCGCCGTCGCACATCCGCGACGGCCAGTTCGGCAAGTGGCTGGCCGGTGCCAAGGACTGGAACATCAGCCGCAACCGCTACTGGGGCGCACCGATCCCGGTGTGGGTGTCCGACGATCCGAACTACCCGCGGACCGACGTCTACGGGAGCCTCGACGAGCTCGAGCGCGACTTCGGGGTGCGGCCCACCGATCTGCACCGCCCGGGGATCGACGAGCTGACCCGCCCCAACCCGGACGATCCGACCGGGCAGTCGACCATGCGGCGCGTGCCCGAGGTGCTCGACTGCTGGTTCGAGTCGGGTTCCATGCCGTTCGCGCAGGTGCACTACCCGTTCGAGAACGTCGACTGGTTCGACGGCGGAAACGGCGAGATCGCCCACAATCCGGGCGACTTCATCGTCGAATACAACGGTCAGACCCGCGGCTGGTTCTACAACCTGCACGTGCTGGCCACCGCGCTGTTCGATCGGCCGGCGTTCAAAACCGTTGCGGCGCACGGCATCGTGCTCGGTGACGACGGCGCCAAGATGAGCAAGTCCAAGCGCAACTACCCGGACGTCAACGAGGTCTTCGACCGGGACGGCTCCGACGCGATGCGCTGGTTCCTGATGGCCAGCCCCATCCTGCGCGGCGGCAACCTGGTGGTCACCGAGCGCGGCATCCGGGAAGGCGTACGGCAGGCGCTGCTGCCGATGTGGAACGCGTACAGCTTCCTGCAGCTGTACGCGGAGCGTCCGGCCGTGTGGCGCACCGACTCGGAGAACGTCCTCGACCGGTACATCCTGGCCAAGCTCGCGGTGACCCGCGACGAGATCACCGAGGCCCTCGACGTCTACGACATCGCCGGCGCGTGCGACTCGTTCCGCGGTTTCTGCGACTCGCTCACCAACTGGTACGTGCGTCGCTCGCGGGCGCGCTTCTGGGCCGGTCAGGACGCGGAACCGGACGCCTTCGACACCCTGTACACGGTGCTCGAGGTGGCCGGTCGCCTGGCGGCGCCGCTGCTGCCGCTGGCCACCGAGGCCATGTGGCGCGGGCTGACCGGGGAGCGGTCGGTGCACCTGACCGACTGGCCGACCGCCGACGAGCTGCCCGCCGATCCGGAGCTCGTGGCCGCCATGGACACCGTGCAGTCGGTGTGCTCGGTGGCCTCCAGCGTGCGCAAGGCCAACAACCTGCGCGTGCGGCTGCCGCTGCCCAAGCTGACCATCGCCGCGCCGAGCGCGGTGGATCTGACGCCGTACGCCGGGCTGATCGCCGACGAGATGAACGTGAAGGACGTCGCCCTGAGCACCGACGTCGACGCCCACGGCCGCATCGAGGTGGCGGTGAACGCCCGCGCCGCCGGCCCGCGCATCGGCAAGGACGTGCAGCGCGTGATCAAGGCCGTGAAGTCCGGGAACTGGGAGCTGCGCACCGACGCGGAGACCGGCGAGGACGTGGTGGTGGCCGACGGCATCGAGCTGCGCGGCGAGGAGTTCACCCGCAAGCTCGTCGCGGTGGCGCCGGAGTCGACCGGTGAACTGCCCGGCGGCGGCGGACTGGTGGTGCTCGACACCGCGGTGACGCCGGAACTCGAGGCCGAGGGCTGGGCCAAGGACCGGATCCGCGAACTGCAGGATGCGCGCCGCAACCTCGGCCTGGACATCTCCGACCGCATCAGCGTGCGCTTCGTGGTGCCCGCCGAGGCGGCCGCCACGGCGCAGACGCACGCGGACCTGATCGCCGGCGAGGTCCTGGCGACGTCGTTCGTGGTCGACTCGGGTGCCCCCGGCGCCATCGAACTGCACGACGGCGTGACCGTCGACATCGAGAAGGCATGACGGCGCGCCGAGCGGGCTGGCGGTGGGCGCTGCTCGCCCTGGCCTCGCTCGGCGTACTGATCAGCGTCTACGTCGCGGCGGTGCGCACCTACACCGGTCAGCGGGTGGAGAACGCCGCGCTGCGCGGTGCGCTGCAGGTCAATTCCGAGGAGGTGACCGCCGCCGACGACGTGCTCGCCACCTTCACGGTGACCTCGTTGGCGATCGCGGTGGCGGTGCTGGCGGTGATCGGCTGGGTGCGCGGCGGCCTGCGCCTGGCCTTCACGGTCGTGGCGCTGGCGCACCCCGGCCATGATCCTCGTGCTCGCCTGGACGGTGGGCGTGGGCGCCTACACGGTGGTGGCGCGCTGGCACCGGCTGTCGGACACGTTGGGGGCCGACGCGATCGCCGTGCTGATGGCATCGCTCGGCGCCCTGGTGCTGCTGCGCAGCGGGCTGGTGCGGCCGGTTCCGGCCGACGCGCACGCTCCCGTGCGCACCGTCATCGTGGTGCTCGCGACCCTCTACGCGGTGGGGATGGGCGTTGCCGGGGTGTTCCTCGGCGTCGTCGGGGCCGGGCAGGATCCGGGGTCGACGGCGGACTACAACCTCTACCTGGCCGCGCAGTCGTTGGCGTCGGTCGGTTCGGTGCTGGCCGTGCTGGCGTTCTGGGCGAGCTGGCACCGGCTCGAAACGGCTTCCACCGCAACGGGTTCGGGGTAGCGCGGGGTCAGGTCGTCGCCGGACGAGACGCCGCGGAGGCGGCGACCGATCCACGGCGCGAGGAATCGTCGGGCCCAGTCCAGGTCGGCGCTGCGCGCCTGCGCGGTGGTGAGCTCCGGGGTCGGCGGCAATGCCGTCGGCGTCAGATCGTGGTCGACGCCCAGCGCGTCGAGCACGGCGATCGCCATGCGCTGGTGGCCGGCCGCGGACATGTGCATGCGGTCGAAGTCCCACAGACGTCGGTCGTCGAAGTCCCGGATCCGCCAGTAGTCCACGAGGACGGCGCCGCGCGTGTCGGCGATCTGCCGCATCCCCTCGGCGAGAATGGCGAACCGGCCGCGCAGTGCACCGAAAACCGGGGCGCCGCCGGGGTCGTGCGGGGTGAAGATGGCGACCGTCGCGCCGGTCGCGACCAGCTGGGCGATCGCGTCGTCGTAGTAGGCGAGCAGCTCGTCCAGGTCGACGCTCGGGCGCAGGATGTCGTTGCCGCCCGCGTGCACGGTCACCAGATCCGGCGTCATCGCCAGGGCCGGGGCCAACTGCTCGTCGATCACGGCCTTCAGCTTGCGGCCGCGGATCGCCAGGTTGGCGTACTCCAGGCCGGGCTCGCCGGCCGCGCGGGATGCGGCGTCGAGGGCTGCGGCGACACGGTCGGCCCAGCCGCGCACCGCGCCGGGAAGTTCGGGAGCATGGTCGCCGACGCCCTCGGTGAACGAGTCGCCCAGCGCCACATATCGGGAGAAAGTCACCGATCCAGGCTACGCGCGGACTCGGCCGGACCGGGCTTCGCGCAGGTCGTAGGGTGGGAGGCATGACCGACGACCTGGACCGATTGCAGCGCTGGATCGATTCCGGCGGGTTGTTTCAGGTGATCGGCCGCCGCGGCGCGCAGTTCACGGTGGCGCTGTGCACGTGCGACGGCGGCGCGCAGATGGATCGGGTGATCACCGATGATCCGCGGCTGCCGCAGTGGCGCGCGGACCACGTCGACTCAGAACTGGAAACGCGCTAGCGTCGCGCGGAGCTGGGCGTCGAAGACGCGGTCGGGATCGGCGAAGGTGCCGCGGCCGTAACCCTCGAAGATCTCCTGGCTCACCGTGCCGAGCAGCCAGGTCCACAGGTCGAGGGCGGCCAGCACTCCGGCCGCATCCAGGTGCGGAGCGAACTCGGCGGCGATCGCCTGCAGCTCCGCGGCCAGCGTCGGGTCGAGGTCGGCCGCACCGTCGGAGGTCGGCGGCAGCAGGCTCAGCAGGAGGGCGATCACGCGGGTGCCGGGAGCGGTGGTCTCCGCCGCCGGCGCCTGGTAGCCGGGCACCGGGCTGCCGTAGAGCAGGGCGAACTCGGCCGGGTGGCCCACCGCCCACTCCCGGAACGCGGCCAGGGTGGTCGCCAGCCGCTGCGGGGGAGCCGCGGCCGCAGAGGCTGCTGCCACGTGATCGGCGAGGTCGTCGTAGGACGCCACCACCAGTCGGGTCAGCAGTTCGTCCCGGCTGGCTACGTACCGGTACACCGCCGACGAGGCCATCCCGAGGTCGCGGGCGATCGCGCGCACCGACAGTGCTGCCGCGCCGACCTGCGCCAACTGGATGCGGCCGAGGTCGAGGATCTGCTGATCGACCGCGCGTCGGCGCGTCTCCCGGATTCCCGTCACGGATGCATTCTGTCAGACGAAGTGTGAGCAGTGCTCTTGAATTACCGGGCGCGGTGCGGCATTCTGCAAAGAGAGAGCACCGCTCACAAAGGAGATCGAGATGACCACCACCGCTGCCACTGCGAACCGACCCACCCGGATGGATCGAGGCGTCAACGCCGCGGTGCGCTGGCTGGCCGACCGCGGCATCGGCCTGGCCGGGGCGCAGACCCTCACCGTGCGCGGTCGTCGCACCGGTGTGCCCCATCGCGTGCCGGTCAATCCGCTGGCCCTCGACGGCCGGACCTATCTGGTCGCACCCCGCGGAGTCACCGACTGGGTGCGCAACGTCCGCGTCGATCCGCGGGCCCAGGTGCGTCGCGGTCGGCGCGTCCGCGAGGTGCGCCTCGTCGAACTGGCCGACGACCCGCGCAAGGTGCAGGTGCTCGCGGCGTACCTGGCGAAGTGGGGCTGGGAAGTGGGCCGCCTGCTGCCCGGCGCGCTGACCGTCGACGCCGACGCCGAGACGCTGCGCAGGCATTCGGCGCTGCTGCCGGTCTTCGAGATCCAGGCCGTCACCGGCGCCGATTAGCATGGGGCCGTGACCACCGGGGGCGAGGAGACGAGTGCGCGCTGGGTGCTGCACATCGACATGGACGCCTTCTTCGCCTCGGTGGAGGAACTGACCCGGCCCACGCTGCGGGGACGTCCGGTGCTGGTCGGCGGCGCCGGCGGACGCGGGGTGGTGGCCGGGGCGTCGTACGCGGCACGTGCCTACGGGGCGTCGTCGGCCATGCCCATGCACCAGGCCCGGCGGCTGGTGGGTTCGTCGGCGGTGATCGTGCCGCCCCGCGGGTCGGTCTACCGCGTGGTCAGCGGGCGGGTCTTCGACATCATCCGCCGGTTCGCCCCGGTGATCGAGACGCTGTCGTTCGACGAGGCCTTCGCCGAGCCCGCCGAACTGGCCGGCGCCACCGCCGACGAGGCGCACGAGTTCGCGGTGCGCCTGCGCACGGCTATTCGCGACGAGGTGGGTTTGCCGGCGTCCGTCGGTTTCGGCTCCGGCAAACAGATCGCCAAGATCGCCTCCGGGCAGGCCAAGCCGGACGGCATCGCGGTCATCGCGCCGAGTGGCGAACTGCAGTTCCTACAGGCGCTGCCGGTCCGCAAACTGTGGGGCATCGGCCCCGTCTCCGGCGACCGCCTGGCCCGGATCGGGGTGGAGACCATCGGTGATCTCGCCGCCCTGTCGGGCACCGAGGTGACGTCGGTCCTCGGCGGCACCGTCGGTCCGGCACTGCACCGGCTGGCGCAGGGCATCGACAACCGCCCGGTGGCCGAACGCGCCGTCGCCAAACAGATCAGCGCCGAATCGACCTTCGCCACCGACATCATCGATCTGGCCGGGCTGCGCGCGGCGGTCAGCGGTGCGGCCGCGGACGCGCACCGTCGACTGCTGCAGGACGGGCGGCGTGCCCGCACCGTGGTGGTGAAGCTGCGGCGCGCGGACATGTCGATCCTCACGCGCTCGCACACCATGCCCGCGGCCAGCGTGGATCTGGACGTGCTGACCGCCGCGGCGCAGCGGGTGGTGCTCGATCCGCAGGAGATCGGGCCGATCCGACTGGTCGGGGTGGGCTACGCGGGGCTGACCGAAGCCGAGCAGTACTCGCTGTTCCCCGATCTCGACGAATACGGCCCGGAGGGCAGCGGCGAACCGGGGCAGCAAGCAGCACAAGGGGTTGCAGTACCCGCGGAGGCCGCCGGCGAACGCGACGACGCCGAACCGGCCCATGCCGAGGCGGCGCAGTGGCCCACCGGCGCCGACGTGGCGCACCCCGACTTCGGCCACGGCTGGGTGCAGGGCGGCGGCCACGGCTTCGTCACCGTGCGGTTCGAGACGCGCGCGAGCGGACCGGGCCGCGCCCGCACCTTCCGGCTGCCCGAACCGAAGCTGGTCCGGGCCGATCCGCTGGACAGTCTGGCCTGGGACGAGGAATAGGCCCGGGCGGTAGCGACGTTCCGGCGATCAGGCCGGGCCGGAGGCGGCGAAGAAGTCGGCGATCTCCGTGCGGGAAGCACCCGTGGTCAGCAGGGCGATCAACGCCATGCGCACCTGCGGGGCGCGCAACCACGGCGAGATGATGGCCCCGGCGCGTGCCAGGTCCACGCCGCCGCCACCGCCGCCGTAGGTGGCTTCCACTTCGCCGTAGGGCACGCGCGTGGACACCACCACCGGCACATTGCGGCGGGTGGCCAGCGCCACCTCCGCGGTGATGTCTGGGTGGGTGTTCCCCGAACCGGTCGCCGAGAGCACGATGCCGGCGGCCCGCTGCGCGACGGCCGCGGCGAGGAGGCCGGGGGACACGCCGGGATACAGCGCCAGCAGATCCACCCGCGCGGGCACGCCGGCGGGAATCGTGTCGGCCACCAGCGGGCGTGGCAGATCGTCGTGCACGGTGTCGAAGGCCTCGAGTCCGGTGGTGGAGAGCTTGAAGACCCCGCGCGCCGGCAACACGCGACCGCCGAGCGCCACCTGAACGCCGTTCCCGCGGCTATTCGGGTCGGCGGCCAGTGCGACCGCCGCGGCGATGTTCGCCGGACCGTCCGACCGCGGATGGTCCGCCGGGTACTGGGCGCCGGTGAAGACCACCGGGCGGGGATCGGCGGCGAAGCAGTCGACCAGGAAGGCGGTCTCCTCGAGCGTGTCGGTGCCGTGGGTCACGACGACGCCGTCGACGTCGTCCTCGGCGAGCGCATCGGCGATGGCGACGGCCACCGCGATCTGGTCGCGCACCAGCATGGCCGACGAATCGAGCGTCATCAGGTCGACCGGTCGGACGACGATCTCGCCGAGCTCGGCGGGGATCAGGTCTGCGCCGGTCAGCACGGGTACGGCGCCGTCGTCGGTGGTACGGGAGGCGGCGGTGCCGCCGGTGGTGATCATCACAACTTGGCGTGGCGTCATGGCCTGATTCTCGCACTTCCGGCACGGACATGCGCGCTGGTCACCGCACCGGCGTGTGGCTGGAGTGACCAGACGTGCCCAGCAGAACCTGTGAAGCGGACACAGGTTTGTTTGGCATAGTGGTTTCAGCTCGGAACCCATCCGAACCGCCGAGCAGATTCCTACCTGGAGGTTTGATTCGGTGAAGTACCGCAAGTTCTTGGTCGTCGGCGCCGTCGCCGGCATGCTGAGCGTTACCGCTGCCTGCGGCAGTGACGACAGCAGCCTGCCGCCCGTGCCGACCGCGCAGTCGACGACCAGCTCCGCCGCCGCCGGCGGCGAAGATTCCGATCTGGTGGCCCAGCTGTCGAACCCGAAGAAGCGACCCACCGTCGACGCGCTGAACGAGATGCTGGAGATGGCACTCGATCCGGATGTGCCCGCCGAGGACAAGGTGGACCTCGTCGAGGGCGCCGAGGCCGACCCGAAGCTGTTCGATCAGCTCGTGAAGGTGGCCAAGGAGAATCCCGACGTCACCTACGAGATCAAGAACCCGGTCATCGGTAACGGCCCCAAGCGCGCCAGCGTCAAGGTCGAGGTGACGCTTCCGGACAACCCGCCGACCATGATCGACGCCGCGATCGTCTACGACAACGGCCGCTGGAAGCTCTCCAAGAGCACGGTCTGCCCGCTGCTGGAAGCCGGTGACGTGAAGAGCCCGCTGTGCACCGATTCCGGCGCGTCCAAGTCCAAGAGCGCCAAGAGCACGAGCAAGTCCGCCAACTGAGGTCCGACTCGCACGGCCTGTAGAAACGGTGCGCGCCCGCTGAATTCAGCGGGCGCGCACCGTTTTCGTCTGCAAGGCTCGTGTCTGGCTGGTCAGTCGGTCCGATTCCAGCGCAGCGTGAGTGAGGTCTGCTGGATGATCGGCCGATTCGGATCGGCGCCGACCAGTTCGCGGGCACCCTTCATCGCTAACTGCGCCGACGTCGGCAGCAGGCGCGTCAGGTCCACCGTCACGGTCCCGGTGCCGGAGTTGGCGTAGCGCGTCAGGTCCAGGGTCGACGCCGAACCGGGGATCCGGAACACGGTCGAGGTCGGCGTCTCGTCGACCGCAATGTCGACGGTCAGCACGTCGCCCTCCCACTTGGTGAGGGTCGCGACGATCTCCTGGGTCACCGTGGTCGCGGCGGTGACGGTGCGTTCGGTTCGCCAGCGGGCGCCCACGCCGATCGGCTCGGTCGGCAGGGGCAGGGCATAGGTGAACGCGCTGACCAGCGACTGCTCGATCGCGCGAATCGCCGGCTGGTCGGCGTTCGCCGGCGGGAACAGACGCAGCGACATCGGGCTGAGGCCGTCGGCGTAGGTGACGCCGCCGTCGGCGCCGTCGAACGTCGCCAGCGCCGGGTTCAGGGCCTCGTCGGGCGAGGTGATCGCGCCGAGGGTGAACTCGAGGTTCTTCGGATCGGTGCAGCCGGCGCGGGCGGTCAGCGGCGTCGACAGTTCCTCGGTGGTGGTGGTCGGCTCCTCACCCTGGTTGCCGATCACGCTGGTCTCGCTCGACTTGGTGTCGAGGGTGACGCGTTGCGGGGTCTCGGTGGTCGGGGCCGACGTCGGCACCCGCAGTTCGCCGGTGCCCGGCTCGAGCACTGCGACGTGGGCGGGCGGCAACTCGATCGGTCGGAGATCGGCGGCCTGCGCGCTGGAGGTCGGGTCGCAACCCCGGTTGGGGTCCGCGCCCGTCGACTCGTCGGAGGAGCAGCCGGTCAGGGCCATCGCGGCGGCCACCGACAGCGGCAGCAGGCCGGCCGCGGCGCGGGAGAATCGAGGGGCTGGCACGTCGTCCACCCTAGGCCAGCGGCCGTCGGCGGCCGCGCCCCGGTGCGGCGTCCGCCGCGCGCTCATGGACAATTGGGGGCATGGACGACGCTGCGCCCGGCCCCGACACCGAGAACGAGGCCACCCCGGACCGGGCCACCTCTCGTCGGCTCCTGATGTACCTCGCCGTCATCGCGGTGGCGGCCTACCTGCTCGACCTGCTCACCAAGACGCTGGCGGTGCACTACCTGGACCCCGCCGACCCGGTGGAGATCATCGGCGACTTCGTCACGCTGTCGCTGCTGCGGAACAGCGGTGCGGCGTTCTCGATGGCCACCGGTTACACCTGGGTGCTGACCATCGTCGCGCTGCTCGTGGTGGCGGTGATCATCCGGTTCAGCAGCCGCCTCGGTTCGCTCGGCTGGGCCGTCGGGCTCGGTCTGGTGCTGGGCGGGGCGCTGGGCAATCTCACCGACCGCATCTTCCGCGCGCCCGGACCGCTGCGCGGGCACGTCGTCGACTTCTTCTCGGTGGGGCAGTGGCCGGTGTTCAACGTGGCCGACTCCGCGGTGGTCTGCGGCGCGATCCTGCTGGTGGTGCTGACCCTGCTGGGCTACGACTACGACGGACAGCGGACCGGGTGGGCCGCCCGCAACGATCGGGCTGCCGCCGACGGGACCCGCGAGGAAGGCGACAGCGATGCGTGAATCACGAGCTATGCCCGTGCCCGACGGGCTCGACGGCATGCGGGTCGACGCGGGCGTCGCGCGCGTTCTGGGCCTGTCCCGCACGGTCGCCGCGGGGCTGGCCGACGCCGGTGACATCACCGTCGACGGCGCCGCGGTGCCCAAATCGCATAAGCTCGCCGCCGGTACCTGGCTGGACGTGACGCTACCGGCCGTCGCCGAACCGCTGCGCGTGGAGCCGACACCGGTGGAGGACCTCACCGTCCTCTACCACGACTCGGACATCATCGTCGTCGACAAGCCGCCGGGCGTCGCGGCGCATCCGTCGCAGGGCTGGACCGGCCCCACCGTGGTCGGCGCGCTGGCGGCCGCGGGCTTCCGGATCTCCACCTCGGGCGCCGCGGAACGGCAGGGCATCGTGTCCCGCCTCGACGTCGGCACCTCCGGCGTGATGGTGGTGGCCGCCTCCGAACACGGCTACACCGTGCTCAAGCGCGCGTTCAAGCAGCGCACCGTCGACAAGGTCTATCACGCGGTGGTGCAGGGCCATCTGGATCCGCCCGAGGGCACCATCGATGCGCCCATCGGACGGCACCCGGGCTCGGACTGGCGGTTCGCGGTGACCGCGCGCGGCAAGGAATCGGTGACCCACTACGAGACCCTGGAGATGTTCGCGGCGGCCAGCCTGCTCGACATCGACCTCGAGACCGGGCGCACCCACCAGATCCGCGTGCACTTCTCGGCCCTGCACCACCCGTGCGTGGGCGATCCGACGTACGGGGCCGACCCGAAGCTCGCCGCGCGCCTCGGCCTGGACCGGCAGTGGCTGCACGCGCGGACGCTCGCCTTCGCGCACCCCGCGGACGGTCGTCGGGTGGAGTTCACCGCGCCCTATCCGGCCGACCTCAGCCACGCGCTGGAGGTCCTGCGGGACGCCTGAGTTTCTGGGAATACCGGGGTCGACGGCGACGTCGTACCTCATGCGTCACACCCAGGCGAGCCGAATCCTTTCTGTCGGCATCGACGCCTAGAGTGGAGGCGTTCCACGGGCCGTCGAGGCCGCCGCAAGAGCAAAGGGGTCGAAAGTCGTGTCCGGTTCGTTTGTTCACCTGCACAATCACACCGAGTACTCGATGCTCGACGGCGCGGCCAAGGTGTCGCCCCTGTTCGCCGAGGCGCAGCGGCTCGGGATGAGTGCGATCGGCATGACCGACCACGGCAACATGTTCGGTGCCAGCGAGTTCTACAACACCGCGCGCAAGCACGACATCAAACCGATCATCGGCATCGAGGCGTATATCGCTCCCGAGTCGCGGCTCAACACCAAGCGCGTGCTGTGGGGCAGCCGGGAGCAGAAGAGCGACGACGTCGCCGGTTCGGGCGCGTACACCCACATGACGATGGTGGCCGAGAACGCGGAGGGCCTGCGGAACCTGTTCCGGTTGTCGTCGCGGGCGTCCATCGAGGGTCAGCTCGGCAAGTGGGCGCGCATGGACGCGGAGATCATCGCCGAGCACTCCGCCGGCATCATCGCCACCACCGGCTGCCCGTCCGGCGAGGTGCAGACCCGCCTGCGTCTGGGCCAGGAGGCGGAGGCGCTGGAGGCCGCCGCGAAGTGGCAGGACATCTTCGGCAAGGAGAACTTCTACCTCGAGCTCATGGAGCACGGGCTGGAGATCGAGCGCCGCGTGCGCGACGGCCTGCTCGACATCGGTCGCAAGCTCGGCATTCCGCCGCTGGTGACCAACGACTGCCACTACGTGACCCGCGACCACGCTGCCGCCCACGAGGCGCTGCTGTGCGTGCAGACCGGCAAGACCCTCTCCGACCCGACCCGCTTCAAGTTCGACGGCGACGGCTACTACCTGAAATCGGCCGAGGAGATGCGCGCGCTCTGGGACGACATGGTGCCCGGCGCCTGCGACAACAGCGTCGAGATCGGCGAGCGCGTGCAGTCGTACGCCGACGTGTTCACCCACCGCGACCGGATGCCGATCTTCCCGGTGCCCGAGGGCCACACCCAGGAGACGTGGCTGGCGCGCGAGGTGGAAGTGGGACTGGGCCGCCGCTTCGAGGGCGGCACCGTGCCGACCGAATACTCCGAGCGGGCCCGCTACGAGCTCGACGTGATCAATCAGATGGGCTTCCCGGCCTACTTCCTGGTGGTCGGCGACCTGATCGCGCATGCGCTCGAGGTCGGCATCCGCGTCGGCCCCGGCCGTGGTTCGGCGGCCGGTTCGCTGGTCGCGTGGGCGCTGGGTATCACCAACATCGACCCGATTCCGTACGGCCTGCTGTTCGAGCGCTTCCTCAACCCCGAGCGCGTGTCGATGCCCGATATCGACATCGACTTCGACGACCGTCGCCGCGGCGAAATGGTGCGGTACGCCTCCGACAAGTGGGGCACCGACAAGGTGGCGCAGGTCATCACGTTCGGCACCATTAAGACCAAGGCGGCGCTCAAGGACTCCGCGCGCGTGCAGTTCGGCCAGCCCGGTTTCGCGATCGCCGACCGCATCGCCAAGGCGCTGCCCCCGCCCGTCGCGGCCAAGGACATCACCGTCGCCGGCATCACCGACCCGTCCAACGAGCGGTACGCGGAGGCGGCCGAGGTCCGCACCCTGATCGAGACCGATCCGGACGTCAAGAAGATCTACGACACCGCGCTCGGTCTGGAAGGTCTGATCCGGAACGCCGGCGTCCACGCCTGCGCGGTGATCATGTCGTCCGAGCCGCTCACCGATGCCATCCCGGTGTGGAAGCGCGCCCAGGACGGCGCGATCATCACCGGCTGGGACTACCCGTCGTGCGAGGACATCGGCCTGCTGAAGATGGACTTCCTCGGGTTGCGGAACCTGACGGTCATCGGCGACGCGCTCGACAACATCAAGAACAACCGCGGCATCGACGTCGACCTCGACAAGCTGCCGATGGACGACGCCGCCACCTACGAGCTGCTGGCGCGCGGCGACACGCTCGGCGTGTTCCAGCTCGACGGTGGCGGTATGCGCGAACTGCTGAAGATGATGCAGCCGACCGGCTTCGAGGACATCGTCGCCGTGCTCGCGCTGTACCGCCCGGGTCCGATGGACGTGGGCGCGCACCACTCGTACGCGCGCCGCAAGAACGGCCTGGAGGAGATCAAGCCGATCCACCCGGAGCTGGAGGAACCGCTCAAGGAGATCCTCGCCGAGACCTTCGGCCTGATCGTGTATCAGGAGCAGATCATGGCGATCGCGCGGAAGGTGGCCGGGTACAGCCTCGGCGAAGCCGACCTGCTGCGTCGTGCCATGGGTAAGAAGAAGAAGGAGATCCTCGACGAGGCCTACGGCGGCTTCGCGGCGGGCATGCAGAAGAACGGCTTCTCGCAGCCGGCGATCACCGCGCTGTGGGACACGGTGCTGCCGTTCGCCGGCTACGCGTTCAACAAGTCGCACGCCGCCGGCTACGGCCTGGTCTCGTTCTGGACCGCCTACCTCAAGGCCAACTACCCGGCCGAGTACATGGCCGGTCTGCTCACCTCGGTGGGCGATGACAAGGACAAGTCGGCGATCTACCTGGCCGACTGCCGGCAGATGGGCATCACCGTGCTGCCGCCGGACGTCAACGCCTCGCGCGCCGACTTCGCCGCCGTCGGCGAGGACATCCGCTTCGGTCTGGCCGCGATCCGCAACGTCGGCGCCGGCGTGGTGGCCTCGATCATCGCCTCCCGCGAGGAGAAGGGCGCGTTCGCCAGTTTCTCCGACTATCTCGGCAAGATCGATGTGACGGCCTGCAACAAGAAGGTCACCGAATCGCTGATCAAGGCCGGTGCCTTCGACTCGCTGGAACATCCGCGCAAGGGCCTGTTCCTCGTGCACGCCGACGCCGTCGACTCGGTGGTGGGCACCAAGAAGGCCGAGGCCATCGGCCAGTTCGATCTGTTCGGCGACATGGGCGGCGGCGACGAATCCATCGCCGAGGTCTTCGCGGTGAAGGTGCCCGACGAGGAGTGGGAGTCCAAGCACAAGCTCGCCCTCGAACGCGACATGCTGGGCCTGTACGTCTCCGGTCACCCGCTGGCCGGCGTCGAACACGCCCTCGCGGCGCAGGCCGACACCTCCATCGCGTCGCTGCTGCAAGAGCAGGTGGGCGACGGCGCCCAGATCACCATCGGCGGCATCATCTCCTCGGTGAACCGACGCGTGAACAAGAAGGGCGAGCCGTGGGCGGTGGTCACCGTCGAGGACATGGTCGGTGGCGTGGAAGTGATGTTCTTCCCGCGCGCCTACCTCGCCTTCGGTATGGACCTCGTGGTCGACAACATCGTGCTGGTCAAGGCGCGCACCAACAAGCGCGACGATTCGCTGATGATCAGCGCCAACGATCTGGCGGTGCCGGATCTGTCGGCGGTGGGCACCACCAAGCCGCTGAATCTGACCCTGACCGCGCGCGCGTGCACCCCCGCTCGGGTGTCGGCGCTCAAGCAGGTGCTGATCCGGCATCCGGGAACGTCGGACGTGCACGTGACGCTGGTGAGCGAACGAAAGCAGACCCAGCTGCGGCTCACCGACGCGTTGCGCGTGACGCAGTCGTCGGCCCTGATGGGCGACCTCAAGGCGCTGCTGGGACCGAGCTGCCTGAGCTGACTGTGTTGTCTGGGCTGGTGCGACCGTGCTGATCATGGAATCGACCGGGCCGGTGGTGGTCGAGACGGTCATCAAGAAGTCGCGGTTCATCGCGACGGTGGTCGGCGTCTCCTCGCCGGAGGAGTTCGCGGACTTTCACGCCGAGATCGTCGCGGGTGCGCCCGGCGCGCGGCACGTGTGCTGGGCGTACACGCTCGGGTCCGGTCCGCAGTTGGTGGCGCGCTCGTCCGACGACGGCGAGCCCGGCGGCACCGCCGGACCGCCGATCCTCGCGGCACTGCAGTCGCGGGAGGTGGCGAATGCGGCGATCACGGTGGTGCGCTACTTCGGCGGCGTGAAACTCGGGGCCGGCGGTCTCATCCGGGCGTACGGCGGTAGCGCCAACGCCGTGCTCGACGCCACGCCGCTGCGGGCGGCGATCGCGACCGCCGTGCTGACCATCGAGGCCCCGCTCGACGACGCCGGCCGACTCGAGGGTGCCCTGCATGCGCTCGGTACCGTCCGCGCGGTCGACTACGCGCCGAGCGGCGTGTGTTTCGTGCTCGAGGTGCCCGCGGACGACGAAGCGCTGGTCGGGGACCGGGTGCTGTCGTTGACGTCGGGGGCCGCGACCGTCGTCGACGTCGCGCATCGGTTGGCCTAGACGGGCAGTTTCGGTGAGCCGAAACATTTGTTGCGACCTGCGCTATCATGGGATCCATGACCACCGTTGAACAGCTGACCGGTACGGGTGAACACGCCGGACGGGGCGTGGCCGCGACCGTGGCGGTGTTCGGCGTCGATTGGCCGGCTTACAAGCTGCACGCGCTGGTCGCCGGAGTGCTCGTCGTGGCCCTGGTGTTCGCGTTCGGTGGCACCGGAATCCTGGCCGGATGGCTCGCGGCGGGAGTCGCCGCGGTCGTCTGGTGGGGCGGGCGTGTCGTGCTGCGCCCGCGGTGGGACGATAGTGGGCGTGACCACCACGCCCGCAGCTGACCACACCGTCGTCGCCGGACTGAACCCGGCCAGCATCGACGCCGCCGCCGAGCGGTTGGACGGCGTCGTCGTCCGGACTCCGTTGGAGCCGTGCCCGCGCCTGTCCGAAGCCACCGGCGCGCAGATTCACCTCAAGCGCGAGGATCTGCAGGCCGTGCGGTCGTACAAGATTCGCGGCGCCTACAACGTGATGGCGCAGCTGACCCCCGCCGAGCTGGCCGCGGGTGTGGTGGCGGCGAGCGCCGGCAACCACGCGCAGGGCGTCGCCTTCGCGTGCGCCACCATGGGGGTCAAGGGCCGAATCTACGTCCCGACCACTACCCCGAAGCAGAAGCGCGACCGCATCTCCTGGCACGGCAAGGAATTCGTCGAACTGATCGCCGTCGGCGACACCTACGACGCCGCCGCGGCCGCCGCGCAAGCCGACGTGCTGCGTACCGGCTCGACGTGGATCCACGCCTTCGACGATCCGCGCACCGCCTCCGGGCAGGGCACCATCGGCAAGGAGTTCGTCGAGCAGCTCGGCGACGCGCCCGACGTGGTGGTGCTGCCGGTCGGCGGCGGCGGCTGCCTGGCCGGCATCGTCACCTACCTGCGCGCAGCCTGCCCGAACACCGCGATCGTCGGCGTGGAACCGTCCGGCGCACTGTCGTTGGCGGCCGCCCTGGTGACCGGCGAGCCGCACACCCTCGACGAGATCGATCCGTTCGTCGACGGCGCCGCGGTCAAGCGCATCGGCGCGCTCGGGCATCGCGTCCTCGCCGACGCCGGGGCCCGCGTGGCGGAGCACCCGACGCTCGCGGCCCTCACCGACACCCCGGCGGTGCCGGTGATCGCCGCCGACGCCGTCGACCTGGCGCCCGGCAGCGTCACCATCACGCACGTCGACGAGGGCGCCATCTGCTCGACGATGCTCGAGCTGTACCAGAACGAAGGCATCATCGCCGAGCCCGCGGGCGCCCTCGCGGCCACGGCGCTCGCCGAACTCGACCTGCCCGCCGACGCGAAGGTCGTCGCGCTGGTCTCCGGCGGCAACAACGACGTCTCGCGGTACGGCGAGATCATCGAGCGCTCGCTGGTGCATCGCGGCCTCAAGCACTACTTCCTGGTGAACTTCCCGCAGGAACCCGGCGCGCTGCGCCGTTTCCTCGACGAGGTCCTCGGCCCGGACGACGACATCACCCTCTTCGAGTACCTCAAGCGGAACAACCGGGAGATCGGCACCGCGCTGGTCGGCGTCGAACTCGGCAGCCGCGCCGGCTTCGACGGCCTCCTCGACCGGATGGCGCGCTCGCGACTGGACGTCGAACGCCTGGAACCGGGCTCTGCGGCGTACAAGTACCTCACCTGACCGTGGTGCGCCGACGAGGTGGTCTCCTCGTGGTCGAGGGCTATGCGTTGCGCGCCAACTCGAAGATCGCAGTCTCCACCTGTGCGGGAGTTCGGCCGAACGGTGCTCCCCAATCCCGCAGCAACTCGAGGTAGCGCGTGTAGTCCGGGGTCCGATAGGGGGTCAGAATCAACCCGGCGTTCTCCGGATCCGCGAGCCACTGCTGCACCAACGAATCCAGGATGGGCGCCGCTTCCGGGGATTCGATGCCGGTGTGCGCTGACGCGAAGTAGAGCCACTTGGTGAAGAACGCGGGGCCGAGTTGCTTGATGTGGCCTTCGTTCGTGAGGTAGCGGAATCCTTCGACAGGTCCAGACGTGCTGTCGTCCCCACTCGAGGTGACCTTGGCGGCCGCGATTCGAAGTCGGTCGACGACGTCCTCACGGACGGGGGCGGTAGCGGCACCCTGTTGGAGTCCGGTCAGCATCCAACGGACCCGGGTCGGACCGTATCCGCTGGTCCCGTACCCCCACACCATCGCAGCCACGAATGCGGGAAGTACTCGGCCGTCGGCGAGTTCGCTGTGCACCGCCTGCCGAATCGTCTCGCGGTCGACCCTGTCGGGCAAGCGCTCGAGGAGATCGACGACGTCGGACCTGTCGTGAAACTTGCCCCGCCATTTGTTCAGTTTCCACGGAAAGGCTCGCTGCTGAATCGGTGGAGCACTCAGCAGTTCGGCGAGCACGTCCGGCACGTTCGGTTGGTTGGCTACCACTAGCGCTCCTCGGCTCGAGTCCCCGTAACACCGGTTCCGGACAAGAAGCGGCTGTGCACGGCGACACAGCGGCGCTGTCGTACCCCCGTGACATAGTACTCGCACGGCGGGGTGACGAGAGGTGGCGCGGTGGAACGTGCGGTTGAAGGCGCGGTGGAGGTCCTGATCGAGGCGGGGCTGATCACCGGCGAGGAGGACGTGATGCCGGCGGGCGACGACCTGATCCGGACCGGGCTCGCCGAGATCGACGACGCGCTCGGCGGTGGACTCCGCCGGGGTTCGCTGACGGTCATCGCCGGCCACGGGGGAGCCGGGGCGGCGATGCTGGCCCGCCAGATCGCGGGTCACGCGGCCGCCGAGCAGGGCCTGACTGCGGGGTATCTGGCGGTGGGCTCGCGCGCGGCCGATGTGCAGCGCGAGGCGATCGCCGGTCAGACCGGCGTGCGTGTCACCGAGATCCACCACGACACCGCTGCCGAGCGGAGGGCCGCGGTGGAGCGGGTGTTCGACGGAAGGCTGACGATTCGGCAGACGGACGTCCGTACCCGTGAGGCCGTCCTCGAACGGGCCATCCACAGCCTGCAAGTCGACGAGGACGACCTCCTGGTGATCGACTGCCTCAACCTGATCGGCGTCGTCGACGACGACTGGCGCTTCCCGCTGAGTCCGCCGCTGGCCTCGGACGAGATGGCGGACCTGCTCCGCCACCTGCGGGTGCTCGCGCTGGACGCGGACCGGGTGATCATCGTGGTGGCCGACCTGCCGATCATGGGAACAGGCGAATACCCCAATTCGGCGGACCATTCGATGGCGCACCGCGCCGCGCTCGGTCCGGCGGCGCAGCTCGCGGACTCGCTCCTGCTGCTCTACCGCCCCGACCTGTGGGACGCGAACGACCCGCGATCGGGCGAGACCGACGTCGTCGTCGCGCGCGGTCCGCACCGCCATGTGCCGACCACGGTGACCTTCGCGCACCAGCTACACCTCGCGCGCTTCGTCTCCTTCCGCTAGACCCGCGCGGCAGACCTGTTTCCGCGTGTCGCGACGCCCTCCGCGTGTCGCTGACCGAGCTCGCGGTTGCGACCCGGGAAAGGGGTCGCGACGTGCGGAAACAGGCCGTGGACCAGCGCCCACGCCGACAAACGAGCGCTTAGTAATACAGGGAAGGTAGGCGGACCGAGGACCGTGTATTTCACAGTGCATCTGAAACGTGATCGTGCACACATCTTTCCGTCTGATCTATGTATATTGCTACCCACGAGTCAGTTACGGGGTGGACGGCACGCGTGCGGTCACGACGATGGGTGAAGGCGGGGGAGTGGCCACAGACACGGTCGGCGCGGGTGAGATGCCAGCGCACTCTCGGCGCGGATGGTCCGACACCGGCTTCGGCAAGTGGTGGCGCGAACACATCACCAAGTCGTTCGAGACCTTCGGCCGCCAGTTGGCGATGTTCGTCGAAGTATTCAAGGTTCTGGTCACCGACCTGGCCAAGGGGCGCTTTCCGTTCGCCGAGTTCGTCCGCCAGTGCGGATTCATGGCGTCGACGTCGGTCTTCCCGACACTGCTGGTCGCGATCCCCATCGGGGTGATCGTCTCCATCCAGGTGTCCAACATCGCCGGGCAGATCGGTGCCACGTCGTTCGCCGGCGCCGCGACCGGCCTCGGCGTGATCCGCCAGGGCGCGCCCCTGGTCACCGCGTTGATCATGGCGGGCGCGATCGGCTCGGCGATCGCCGCCGACCTCGGCTCCCGCACCATCCGCGACGAGATCGACGCCATGAAGGTGATGGGCGTCAATCCCATCGAACGCCTCATCTCCCCGCGCCTGCTCGCCACCATGGTGGTCAGCTTCCTGCTCTGCGGCTTCGTCTGCTTCGTCGGCTTCATCACCGGCTACCTGTTCAACGTGTACTTCCAGGGCGGCACACCGGGCAGTTACACGGGCACGTTCGCGTCCTTCGCCGGCACCTCCGACCTGGTCTTCGCGTTGGTGAAAGCCGTGATCTTCGGCGCCATCGTGGCGGTGGTGGCCTGCGACCGCGGCCTCACCACCAGCGGCGGCCCCGCCGGTGTGGCCAACTCGGTGAACGCGGCGGTGGTCAACTCGGTGATCCTGCTCTTCACGGTGAATGTGGTGCTGACGCAGCTCTTCGCCCTCGTGGTCCCGGCGAAGGTGGTGTGACATGACCGCTTCGCGGTATACCGCGCCGGTCCTGCGGCCGCTCGTCGGTCTCAAGAAGCTGTGGACCGTCCCGCGCGACGGCCTGGTCTCGATGGGCCACCTGATCACCTTCCTGGTCAAGTCCATCGGGCTGGCGCCGATCACCTTCCGGCACTACCAGAAAGAGGTCTGGCGGCTGCTGTCCGATGTGGCGTGGGGCAACGGCGCCATCGTCGTCGGCGGCGGCACCGTCGGCGTCATGGTGATCCTGGGCATCATGGGCGGCGCCACGGTCGGCATCGAGGGTTACACCGCGCTGAACCTGCTGGGCATGGAACCGATCACCGGCGCACTGTCGGCGTTCGCGACGACCCGCGAGATCGCCCCGCTGCTGGCGGCGACCGCGTTCACCGCGCAGTCCGGCTGTCGGTTCACCGCGCAGCTCGGATCGATGCGGATCAGCGAGGAGATCGACGCGCTCGAGGCGATCGCGATCCGGCCGCTGCCGTACCTGGTGACCACCCGCATGGCGGCCGCCGTGATGTCGATCGTCCCGCTGTACGCGATCGCGCTGGCCGCGAACTACATCGCCGCGCAGGTGATGTTCCAGGTGCAGAGCGGCCAGGGCGCCGGCACCTACCTGCACTACTTCCAGCAGTTCATGCTGTCCACGGACGTGCTGTTCTCCTTCTTGAAGGTGATCGTGTTCGTGCTGCTGACCACGTTCATCCAGTGCTACTACGGCTACTTCGCCTCGGGCGGTCCGGAAGGTGTCGGCGTGGCCGCCGGCCACGCGATCCGCCTGGCGATCATCACGATCGTCTTCGCCAACCTGATCATGACGCTGGTGTTCTGGGGCACCACGTCGGGCATCAAGATTTCGGGGTAACTGACCATGGTTCGAGTGGATACCGGAGGCCGCGACCCGTCGGTCGGCCAGTACCTGTGGCGGGGCGTCGCCTTTCTGGCGGTGTGCATCGTGGTGCTCGCGCTGCTGGTCATGCGGTACCAGGGCACCTTCGACAGCCGGACCGACGTGGTCGCGGAGATGACCGACGTGGGCGACGGCCTGATCCCCGGCGCCGACGTCCGGTACAACGGCTTCATCGTCGGCGCGGTCGCCAGCGTCGAGGCCGTCCGCACGGTCCACGACGGTGCGGCGGGGCCGCTCAAGCGCGTCAACATCGAACTCCTGCCAAAGCAGGCCGAGGGCATTCCCACCAACACCACCGCGCGCACGGTTCCGGCGAACCTGTTCGGCGTGAACTCGGTGGAGCTGATCCAGCCGGCCGATCCGTCGTCGTCGCATCTGACGAGCGGTGCGACGATCCCCGCCGACACCACTGCCGACACCATCCGTTTGCAGGACGCGCAGAACGATCTGCGCGACCTGCTCAAGGCGGTGCCGCCGGAGGACCTGGGCATGGTGCTCGGCAACATCGCCGACGCACTGCGCGGCGGCGGCGCGACCTTCAAGACCTTCCTGCCGGTGCTCGACGGCTACTTCCGCGAGCTCAACGCCCAGTTCCCGGCCGGTGCGCCGTCGGGCTTCGACAACTACAACGCCGCGATCGGCGGGCTGGCGGAATCGACGCCGGAACTGCTCGACGCACTGGGTCGCAGCGTGGTCCCGGCCATGACGATCGCCGAGAATCAGCGGAACCTGACCGCGCTGCTGTCGGCCGGGCAGGGTCTGCTCGACCAGACGCAGACGATGTTCGCCAAGAACGGCGACGGCGGTATCCGGCTCGTCGGCGACCTGAACACCACCATCGGCGCCCTCATGCTGCAGCCCGACGCCATGCCGCAGGCCGTGCGCGAACTGTACGTGCTCGCCGGGCGAGTCCTCGGCGTCTTCACCGGCATCAACGGCAAGGTGCAGCTGAACCTCGGCATCAGCTTCAGCCCGTTCGAACGCTACGGTCGCCAGAACTGCCCGGTGTACGACGGCGGGCCGTACGGCCAGCTCCGCGGCCCCGGCTGCATCGGCCCGGGCACCGGCACCGGACCCACCATGTCCGGTCCGCTGATGATCTACCCGGAGGAGGGCCTGCAGCGTCGCACGGTGTCCGGCAAGGTCACCACCGCACATGACGAGAAGACCATCGCGGCGGCACTGGGCCGCAAGCCCACCGCGGCCGAATCGCTGATGCTCGGACCGCTGGTCTCCGGCGTCACCCCCGTTCCGGGGCCGTCCGCAACCGCACCGCAGGGAGGAGCCAAGTGAGCCAGCCGTCGGCCAGCATTCGTAAACCGCTCATCGGTTTCACCGCGTTCGCGCTCGCAGCGCTGTTCATGACCTACCTGATCTGGTCGACCCTGGAGCGGACCCTCGACGGTCCGACCGGCGATTACTCCACCGTCTTCCACGACGCGTCCGGCCTCGCCGTCGGCGACGACGTGCGCATGGCCGGTGTCCGCGTGGGTCGTGTCGAATCGATCGACTTGGAGAACGGGCAGGCCCGCGTCGGCTTCGACGTCCTCACCGACCAGAGGATCTACGACAACACGCAGGCTGCGATCCGCTACCAGAACCTCATCGGTCAGCGGTACGTGGCGCTGAGTCTGGTCGGCGACGCCCCCGGCGCGCCGCTCGGGAAGGGCAGCGCGCTCAAGCAGGACGGCGTCGACTCGTTCGATGTGACCCGCCTGCTCGCCGGCTTCCAGCCGGTCTTCGACACCCTGACCCCGGAGCAGGTCAACGGCCTCACCATGAGCCTGATCAACACCTTCCAGGAGGGCGATCAGATCTCGCTGAGCAACACGCTCACCCAGATCGGCCAGGTGGCCGACGACATGGCCGACCGCGACGAGATGCTCGGCGCCATCATCACCAACCTGTCGGTGGTGATGCGCGAACTGGCCTCGCAAGGCGACCAGGTGCAGCAGCTGATCGACAACACCGCCCAGCTCGTGGAGGGCCTCAACGGGAACTCCGCAGCCTTCGGCAAGTCGGTGCAGCTCATCGGCCGCACGGCGCAAGGCCTCGGCACGGTGATCGGCGACAGCCAGGCCTCCTTGGAGACGGCAGGCACCGCCGCGCGCAACGCCACCAGCAAGCTGATCGCGATCGGCCCCACCCTGGACCGCGGCGCCACGGTGCTGCCCGAGTTCCTCGTCCACTTCCCGATGGTGATGAGCCAGGGAGCCTACTTGAACATCTACGCCTGTGAACTGGACATCTCCATCGGCAACGTCTTCCTTCCGCCCGGCCTGCTGCGGCAGATCGGCGGCAACCAGCATTCGGTGGTGTGCCGCTGATGAAGAAGAAGCTGCGTCACTCCTGGGGCGAACGCCGCCTGCTCTGGTACGGCCTGATCGGCTCGGTCACCATCATCGCGCTGCTCGTGGCCATCGTCGGGTTCAGCGAGCTCGGCATCGGCAAGACCACCTACACCGCGAACTTCACCAACGCCGGTGGGATCCGTCCCGGCGACAAGGTGCGGGTGGCCGGTATCGATAAGGGTGAGGTGACCGGCACCGCACTCGCCGGCGACCACGTCGAGGTGACCTTCCGGGTCGATGACGACGTGCACATCACCGACAACGGCGTCGCGACCATCAAACTGTCGACGCTCCTCGGCCAGCGGTTCGTCGAGGTCGACATGGGCAACGGCGCCGGGCCCGCTCCGGGCGGCGTGGTCCCGAACACCGAGGTGCCCTACGACCTGCAGAAGACGCTGGAGGCGGGGGTCCCGATCCTGGAGGGGATCGACGACGCGCAGCTCGCGGCCAGCCTCCGCGGACTCAACAAGCAGCTCGACGGCGTCCCGGCGATCGCCGAACCGACGCTGGACGCGTTGACCCGGATGTCCGACGTGATCAACAACCGGACCGACCAGATCAATCAGCTCATCAAGGACACCGAGACGGTCACCGACCAGGTGGCCGGGAGCCAGCACGAACTGTCGATTATCGTCGGACAGGGTGCGCAGCTGGCGGGCAAGATCACCGCGCGCGAGGCGTTGGTGACGCGGCTGCTCGACGGCCTCGCCGATCTCACGGCGCAGGCCGAACTGCTCGCCGACGCCAACCAGGGCCAGTTCGCGCCGTTGATGGCGAACTTGACGACCATCTCGCAGGGCCTGGAGAAGAACCGCGACAACCTGCGGAACATGCTCGACATCCTGCCGGTGACGGCGCGGTCGATCAGCAACCTCACCGGTGACGGGCCGTACGCCAACGGCTACCTGCCGTGGGGCATCTTCCCGGACAACTGGCTGTGCAAGGCGCGGGTGGTGGACGGATGTTGAGGGGGAACAAGCGCGTGACGGGCTTCAAACGCACCCCGGCCTTGGCGGCGGCGGCATTGGCGGCGGTGGGCGGGCTCACGTTGAGCGCCTGCTCGCTGGTCCCGACCGGCCTGCAGACGGCCGTGGGCGCGGCGCAGACCTACACGGCCTACTTCGACAGCGCGGCCGGCCTGTACGAGGGCAACGACGTCGCGGTGCTCGGCATGCCGGTCGGTCGCGTCGTCTCCCTCCACCCGGAGGGCACGCGCGTCAAGGTGGAGCTGGCGGTCGACAGCGACATCGCGATCCCCAAGGATGCGACCGCCGCGATCGTCAACACGTCGATCGTCACCACCCGGCACATCGAGCTGACCCCGGTGTACACCGGCGGGGAGAAGCTGGCGGCCGGCGGCACCGTGGCGAACACCGCGTCGCCGGTGGAGATCGGCACGCTGTTCGACTCGATCGACGCGCTGGTGGAGAACCTCAAGGGCAAGCCCGGCGGGGAACAGCCGATCGCCGACCTCGTCGACATCGCGTCCGGCGTGGCCGACGGCAACGGCGAACGGCTGCGGGAGGCGCTGGCCGCGCTGGAGAAGGCGGGCAAGCTCGGCGCGAACAACGCCGACGGCATCGGGCAGATCCTGCGCACCATCAGCGAGCTGACCAGCACGCTGACCGCGAACTACCCCAAGATGCTGGCGCTGTCGGACTCGGTGACCACGGTGTCGGAGATGCTCGGCGAACAGAGCGTCGGCCTGCAGGCCACCCTCGACAATGTAAACGCGGCCCTGCAGAACACGGCCGAATTCCTGGAGGGCAACGCGGGGAACGTGTCGTCGTCGATGACCGGGCTGGCGTCGTTGGCGTCGAACCTGTCGGACTACTCGCGGCAACTCGTCGACACCATCGACATGGGGCCGCTGCTGTTCCAGAACCTCGCGAACTCCATCTCCGCCGAGCAGGGCGCGTGGCGCGCGCAGGTGCTCCTGGACAAGTCGCTCATCGACAACGAACTGCTGTCCCGCTTCTGCGAGGCGATCAACCTGCAGAAGAACGGTTGCCGCACCGGCCAGCTCGGCGACTTCGGTCCGGACCTGGGCATCTACTCGGGCCTGCTGGAGTTGAGCAAGAAATGACCTCGATGAAGAAGATCGCGATGGGTGCGGTCTCGTTGGCCACCGTCGTCAGCCTCACCGCCTGCGGCGCGGTACCCGGCATCACCGTCGAACAGATTCCGCTGCCCGCACCGGGTTCGCTGGGCGACACCATCGAACTCAAGGCCGTCTTCGACAACGCCCTCAACCTGCCCGCGCAGGCCAAGGTGCGGTTGGGCGGCACCGACGTGGGCGTGGTCTCCGACATCGTCGCCAAGGACTACCGCGCGGTGGTCACCATGAAGGTCTCGACCAGCTCGTCGATCCCGGTCGGCACCGGTGCCGAACTGCGGCAGGCGACGCCGCTCGGCGACGTCTTCGTCGCACTGAACCCGCCGGTCGACCCGACCGGGGGCACGATGACGAACGGTGAGACCCTGACCGGTCCGACGTCGGCCGCCGCCACGGTGGAGGATCTGCTCATCAGCATGACCGCGCAGGTGGACTCCGGCTCGGTCGGCGCGCTGCAGCAGATCTTCACCGAACTGTCGACGGCCCTGTCCGGTGACACCAAGTACATCGAGCTGCAGGGCGCGATCAACGGTTTCACCACCGCGATCAGCCGGTTCAACGCGAACTCGGCGGAGGTCGACACGGCGATGGCCACCACGCGTACCCTCACCGCCGACCTGGCGGCGGGCCGCAACCAGATCGCCGCCGCGGTGAACAAGCTGCCGCCGGCGATCAACGCGATCAATGGTGAACTCGGCCTCATCCTGGACACGCTCAACAAGTCCAACGTGGTGACCGGGGCGACCACCGACTTCCTCAACCAGCGGCAGGACGACCTGATCAGCCTGTTCACCCACCTCAGCACGGCCGCCGTCGCTCTCGAGAAGACGGCCCCGCAACTGGGGCCGCTGATGCAGCGTCTGTTCGAGCTGAACCCGAAGTGGCAGAACTCGACGCCGGGCAGCGCCGCCACGGTGGCGACCAAGCTGTACTGGCTCACCCCGGGCGTCGGCTTCGACGCGGCGTCGCGGTTCCCCGAGCTCCAGGATCTGCAGGGCGGTCTGGAAAGTCTGCAGCAGACGCTGGCCGTCGTGCTGGCGCGGCTCAACGGAACGAACGGGGCGCCGAACTGATGATGGCCTTCCTGCGGAAACACTCCATGCTGCTGGGCAACCTCGCCCTCGCCCTGGTGATGGTGCTGGCGCTGGCCTACCTGGCCTTCGTCTCGCTGAGCTGGCGGCCCTGGCAGGGCCGCTACGAGGTGACGGTGAAGTTCCCGATCTCCGGCGGCCTGCAGAACACCTCGAAGGTGACGCTGCGCGGCGTCGAGATCGGCGACGTCGAAGACATTCAGGTGACGCCCCGCACGGTGAACGTACGACTCAGCCTGAACGACGACTACCGGATCAATCGGAACGCCACGTTCTCGGCGTTGGGCCTGTCGGCCGCCGGCGAGCAGTACGTCGACATCGTCCCGACCACCGATGACGGACCGTTCCTGAGCGAGGGTGCCGTCATCGAGACCGCCCAGACCGACGTGACCGCACCCTTCTCCGGCGTGCTCGAATCGAGCCTGGACCTGATCGCGCAGATCGACACCGACAAGCTGTCGTCGGCGCTCGGCGAACTCACCATCGCGCTGAACGACGACCAGCCGAACCAGCTGCGTTCGATCTTCTCCTCCGGCGGCGTGATCTTCGCGCAGCTGTACAAGGTGATGCCGCAGACCACGGCGTTGATTCAGAACGTCGGCACCATCATGGAGACCACCGCCGACGTGCAGCCGGACTTCGGCCGCCTGGTCGACGGGCTCGGCTCGGTGATCGACGCTGCGGTCGAGGCCGATGCCGAACTGCGCACGCTGATGGGCACCGGATCGAGCCGACTGGTCAGTCTGACCGGATCCCTGGACACCATCACCGACCCGATCACCGACGTGCTGGCGCAGTTCATCGACGTCGCCCAGCAGGGCGCGCTGCGGGCGCCGACGCTCGCGGTGCTGTTCCCATCGATCCGGGACGGCTCGGTGCAGTCGCAGAAGATGTTCCACCACGGCGCATGGTGGACCTTGGCGTCGCTCTACCCGCGTCCGTACTGCGACTACCAAGTGACGCCCACCCGCCCGACCAAGATCATGGAGGCGTCGGTGCCGACCAACCTGTACTGCGTCACCGATGATCCGAACCAGCAGCGACGTGGATCGATCAACGCCCCGCGGCCGAAGGGGGACGACACCGCCAACCCGCCGCCCGGCTACGATCCGAACAGTCGTACGGTGCCGCTGAATTGAGCGCGCCCGCCACCGATACCGCACGCAGTGACCAACGAGATGATGAAGGACGTATGAGCTCGGATTCCCCGGCAGAGGATGCCTCCGACGTGACCACGGACGCTCCCGCGAAGGACAGCGGAACCAAGGACGGCGGAACCAAGGACAGCGGGGTGGCGGCCAAGGCGGCCCGGCGCGCCGAGTCGGCGGCCCCGGCCGCGTCCGGCGGTCGTGAGTTCACGATCTCCGCGCGCGCCCTCCTGACCGCCGGTCTGGCCCTGGTCGCCGTGGCCGCGGTCGTCGCGATCGCGGTGCTGTCGTGGCAGCTGACGGCCAAGTCGCGCACGCTCAGCGCCTTCGACGACTCCAAGTCTGCGGCGTCGTCGTTCGTCACCACCTACTTCGAATCCATGATGGCCGCGGGCACCACTCCGGAGAAGATCAAGGCGGTGGTGGTGCCGCTGACCACCGGCGAGGCGCGCGAGCGGGTCGAGGCCGATGCCGGCAGCACCGTGCAGTTCTTCGACGAGGGCAAGTTCTCCAACATGAAGGTGGAGGTCAATTCGGCGACGGTGGAGTCGTTCACCGACACGTCGGCGACCACCGTGGTCGCGGCCACGCTGACCGGGACCAGCCCGACGCTGCCGGCCGGAGGGCAGCAGGTGGTGCTGTTGCAGCTGGATCTGACCAAGCAGGACGGCAAGTGGCTGGTCGCCCGGATGATCGTGCAGCCCGGCATCAGCGAGTCCTCGGGTCAGCCGGCGCCCGCACCCGCACCTGCGGAAGGTCAGCCCGCGGGCTGATCGGGTCGGGCCGTCTCAGCGGACGCGCTCGAGGATGGCCACCGGCCGGTCCTCCAGGAGCACGTCGGCGCGGACCGCACCGGAATGTTCGCACCCGCTGCGCACGTCGCACCAGGTCCCGTCGGGCAGATCGACGACGGCATGGGTGCGGTCGGCGCCGGGCGCGAAGGTCTGCAGCAACCGCGTGGCCACCACCACCACGGAGGGATCGGCGTCGCCTGCGCTGCGGCTGAAGGCGAGCACGTGCCGGGCACGTCGACCCCGGACCACCACGTCGCGGTAGTCGCCGTCGACCCCGAACGCCGCGCGGTGGCGACGTCGTACCGCGAGCGCGTCGATGATCAGACGGGCCTTGGGGTGCTCGAGGTCGCGGGAGTGGTCCACCGGTCGACGATTGTCCGGGTCGGTCAGCGCATCGTCCCACCACTGGGCGCCCTGGTAGAGATCGCCGACGCCGGGCCCCAGCAGGGCGATGGCGGTGCGGGAGAGCGACTCGGCGCGGCCGGTGGCGGCGATCAACGCCACGAAATCGCCGATCACCGCGGCCGCCGGCCCGGTCAGCAGCCCGGTCAGCCAGTCCTGCGTCTGCTGCTCGGCCTCCGGATTCGGGTCGGTCCACGAGGAGATGACGGCCGCCTCCCGCATCGCTTTGGCCGCGTAGGCGGTCAACCGCCCGTGCAGGTCGGCATCGGGCAGCCCCGCTTCCGGCCATATGCCGACGAGGTTCTGCAGCAGCAGGTACGCGGTGCGCGGGTGCGGCGGCGGGTAGTCGGCCCAGATCCGCCGGACCAGCATGTTCCAGCGCTGCGGCACCTGCGCGAGCACCGCGATGCGGGCGCGGACGTCGCCGCTGCGCTTGGTGTCGTGGGTGGTGGTGGCGGTCAGCGCGCGCGGCCAGGTGCGGGCCCGCCGCTGATTCTGTTCGTGGAAGGCGGAGCGGCTGATCGTCGGATGCCGCGGATTGGAGCCGAGTTCCTGCGTGGACACCAGGCGTGCGGTGCGGTGGAAGCCGACGTTCTCGATCGCGGTGGCCGCGACCACCGCACTGAGCTCGCTGACCCGGAAGACGGCCTCGGGAAAGTCCTCGGGGTGTGTGAACGCGGTGGCCAACGCGTCGAACCCGGCGTCGGCCGACGGCAGCCCGGCGCGTGCCTCCTCGATGGCGGCGAGCACACGGGGCCGCAGGTGCGGGTAGTCGGCGCGACTGACGTCGATCATGACGGCGAAGGCGGCCACCGCCTGCTCCACCACGTAGGCCGGCACCGACGGTGCGGCGAGGGCCACCGCCGCGCTGGCCATGCGCAGGCGCGTGGGAAAGCGGCTGCGCATGGTCTCGTCGCGCAGTTGCCGGGCCTCCGCGCGGAGATGATCGCCGTCGCCGTGCTGGCCGGTGAACCAGAGGTAGATCTCGTCGAGCTCGATGATGCCCTGCGGCGCGGTGAACACGGCTTCGATCCGTTGCAGCTGGTCGTAGCCGGTGGTGCCGTCGACCGGCAGCTCCGGGTCGAGGTCCTCGCCGATCGCGAGGCCCTTCTCCACGTACAGCAGACGGTCGGGGCCGATCAGGTCGCGGAGTCGGCGGAGATAGCCGCGCGGATCGCGGAGCCCGTCGAGGTGGTCCACGCGCAGCCCGTCGATCAGGTCCTCGTTCGCCAGGTAGCGCAGCCAGCCGTGGGTGGCTTCGAAGACTTCGGGCACCTCGGGGCGCAGGGCGGCGAGCTCGCCGATGTCGAGGAAGCGGCGGTAACTCAGGAGGCTGTAGGTGGACGGCACCAGCCGGTAGTGCTGGCGCGCGAGGACCTCGAGCGGGTCGTCGTCGGGTTCGGCGGAACCGGGCGTGGTGGGGAGTACCCACTCGTGGAGGCGCAGGTTGGCGTCCTCGTCGACGGTGAGGTCCGCGAGGTCGCTCTCACTCCCGAGGTAGGGCAGTAGAATCACGTCGTCCCGGCCCTCGTGGGTCACCGGCACGATGTCGAAGTAGTCGAGGAACGGTGAGCCGATGCCGTGCCGCAGCACGTCGGCCCACCAGGCGTTCTGGGTGGGGAGACGGATTCCGACGTGGTTCGGCACGATGTCGACGAGGAGGCCGATGCCGACGGCGCGGGCGTGCGCGCGCAGCAGGCGGAACCCGTCCAGTCCGCCGAGCTCGGGGGAGATCTGCGTGGGCGGCGTCCAGTCGTAGCCGTGGGTGGAGCCGGGCATCGCACGCAGGATCGGCGACAGGTACAGGTGGGAGATGCCCAGCTCCACGAGCTGATCGAGGATCCCGACCACTTCGGCGAACGCGAAGTCCGGCGTGAGCTGCACCCGGTAGGTGGCGATCGGCTCGTACAGGTCGCCGTCCGGCGCGCTCACGGGGTGGCCGCGGGCGTGTCGACGGGCCGGACGGCGCGCGCGCCGGCGAGGATCACGGCGAGGGCCTGGGCGAACTCGTCGTCGAAGTCGCGCTGCGACGGACCGGTGGCGCCGAGGCGCTCCATCTGCGCGCGGGTCTGCTCCTCGATGGTCAGGCCGACGATCAGCTGACAGAGGGCGGTCGCGACGCCGCGGGCCGCCGTCTCCGGCAGACCGCCGCCGGCGGCGCGGTCGGCGAGGCGACCGGCGAGGTCGTCGGTGGCCAGGCCCGAGGCCCACGCGGAGGAGACCACTTCGGCGCTGTCGGGTACGGCGAGCAGGGCGGTGCGCAGGTTCTGCGCCGCGGCGGCCAGGGCGTCGTCCCAGTCCAGAGTGTCGTCGTCGTGCACGTCGGCGAGCAGATCGTCGGACAGTGCCGCCAACATCGTCTGCTTGTCGGCGAAATGCCAGTACAGCGCGTTGGGTCGGACGCCCACCTCGGTGGCCAGTCGCCGCATGGTCAGGTCCGCCAGGCTGTGCTGGGCGAGGATGCCGCGTGCGGCATCGAGGATGTCGCCTCGCGTGGTGCTCACATGGCTCACCTTATCGGTGCGGCACCTCCTGTACAGCGTTCAGGGCCTCCTGTACGGTGTCCAGTAATTCTGCCGACCGCCCCGGTCGGCCCGCGGTCAGAGGAGGCCCGAACGTGCAGACCCACGAGATCGTCGCCGCCGATGCGGCGCACGTGTGGCACCCGTACGGCGGCTTCCCCGCGACCACCGTGCCGCGCGTCGTGTCCTCGTGCGCCGGTGTCCGTCTGCGGCTGAGCGACGGCGTCGAGCTGATCGACGGCATGAGTTCGTGGTGGGCCGCGGTGCACGGATACGCGCACCCGGTGCTCGACGCCGCGGTGCAGCGGCAGCTCGGGTCGATGTCGCACGTGATGTTCGGCGGGCTGACGCACGAACCGGCCGCGGCCCTGGCGACCGCGCTCGTCGAGCTCACG
Organism: Gordonia alkaliphila; assembly: GCF_039542465.1. Lineage (NCBI taxonomy): Bacteria > Bacillati > Actinomycetota > Actinomycetes > Mycobacteriales > Gordoniaceae > Gordonia > Gordonia alkaliphila. The sequence continues at coordinate 117,175 of NZ_BAABIE010000006.1, forward strand.
CCCGCGCCGCTGACCAAGGTCTTCTTCGCCGATTCCGGCTCGGTGTCGGTGGAGGTCGCGATCAAGATGGCGATCCAGTACCAGCGCAGTCGGGGACTGCCGGGCAAGAAGCGCTTGCTCACCTGGCGCGGCGGCTATCACGGTGACACCTTCGCCCCGATGAGCGTGTGCGACCCGGACGGCGGCATGCACGCGATGTGGCGCGGGGTGCTGGCCGAGCAGCTGTTCGTAGACGCGCCGCCGAGCGAGTACGACGCCGGCTACGCCGCCATGCTGGATCGCGTGTTGGCGCGCCATGCGGACGAGCTCGCCGCCGTCATCGTCGAACCGGTGGTGCAGGGCGCGGGCGGCATGCGGTTCCACTCGCCCCGGCTGATCGCCGAGCTGCGTCGGGCGTGCGACGCCCACGACGTACTCCTGATCTGCGACGAGATCGCCACCGGCTTCGGCCGGACCGGCGAGCTCTTCGCCGTCGATCACGCCGGGATCAGCCCGGACATCCTGTGCGTCGGCAAGGCGCTCACCGGCGGGTATCTCACGCTGGCCGCGACGCTGACCACTGCCGAGATCGCCGAGACGATCAGCGCGGGGGAGGCCGGCGGCCTGGCGCACGGGCCCACCTTCATGGCGAACCCGCTGGCCTGCGCGGTGGCCTGCGCGTCGCTGTGCCTGCTGGCCGACGGCGCGTGGCGTTCGCAGGTGGCGATGATCGGGGAACGACTGGCCGCCGGACTGGCGCACATCGCCGGTGCGCCCGGTATTGCGCAGGTGCGGACCCTCGGCGCGATCGGCGTGATCGAACTCGACGACGACGTCGACATGGTCGCCGCGACCGACGCCGCCGTGGCGCGCGGCGTGTGGCTGCGGCCGTTCCGGAATCTGATCTACGCGATGCCGCCCTACCTCTGCACGGCCGACGAGATCGACGCGATCGTCGACGGCATGATCGCCGCGGCCCGGGCGAGCATCGCCGCCCGCACGGACGTGCTGGCGGTGAGCGCATGACCGTCGTGCACGCCGATCCGCTGAGCTGGCTCACCGACGAGGCCGCCGCCATCGCCGCCGCCGGGCTGCACCGGCAGCCGGTGGCCCGCACGGCGACCGGCACCGAGATCAACCTGGCCTCCAACGACTACCTGGGGCTGTCCCGCCATCCCGCGGTGATCGCCGCCGCGCAGGATGCGGTGGCGACGTGGGGCGCCGGGTCCACCTCGTCACGTCTGGTCGTCGGCACCACCCAAGCGCACCTGGATTTCGAGGACGACCTCGCCGACTTCCTCGGAACCCCTGCGGCACTGGTGTTCTCGTCGGGCTACCTGGCCAACCTCGGTGCGGTCACCGCGCTGGCCGGTCGCGGCGATCTGATCGTCAGCGACACCGGCGCGCACGCCTCGCTGATCGACGGGTGCCGCTTGTCGCGGGCCCGCGTCGTGGTGGTCGAGCGCGGCGACGTCGACGCGGTCCGTCGTGCTCTCGCCGGTCGCGCCGAGCAGCGCGCGCTGGTGGTGACCGACTCCATCTACAGCATCGACGGCGAAGTCGCGCCGATCGCCGAGTTGTACAGCGCCGCAAACGATCTCGGCGCCACGCTGCTGGTCGACGAGGCCCACGCGGTGGGCGTCCGCGGTCCGGGCGGCCGCGGTGTGGTGGCCGAGTGTGGACTGTCCGGAGCGCCGGGCCTGGTGGTGACCGGCGTCGCCTCCAAATCCCTTGGCGCGCAAGGCGGGTTCGTCGCCGGCAGTACCGCGCTGCGCGCGCACCTGATCGACCGCGCCCGCAGCTTCATCTTCGACACCGGACTCAATCCGGCGGCCGTCGCCGGGGCGCACGCCGCCCTCGGTGTGCTCCGCGCTGATCCGCAGCTGCCGCAGACCCTGCGCGGCTCCGTGCAGTCGTTCGCCGACGCGGTCGGGGCGCTGGCGCCGCAGTCGGCGGTGGTCTCGTTGATCGTCGGCGATCCGGTCGCCGCCGTGACGGCCGCCGAGCACTGTCGTGCCGAGGGAATTCTCGTCGGCTGCTTCCGGCCGCCGTCGGTGCCCGCGGGCACCTCCCGGCTACGCGTCACGATTCGCGCCGACCTGGCCCCCGCGACGCTGCTGTCGGTGGCCGCCGTGGTGGACCGCGCGCTGGAATCGGTGGGTGCGCGATGACGCAGATCCTGGTGGTGACCGGCACCTCCACCGATGTGGGCAAGACGATCGCGGTGGCCGCCCTGGCCGCGGCGGCGCGGGCCGACGGGCTGCGCGTGGCGGTCTGCAAGCCCGCGCAGACCGGCGTGCGACCGCACGAGTCGGGCGATCTGGCGGTGGTCACCGACCTGGTCGGGGACCTGCCGACCGCGGAGGTGGCGCGGTACCGGCAGCCGCTCGCCCCGGAGACGGCGGCGCGCCGGGCCGGCGCACCGTTGCTGACGCTCGACGCGATCTGTGCGGCCGTGCGGCGGCTGGCCGTCGACTCCGACCTGGTCCTCGTCGAGGGGGCCGGCGGGGTCCTGGTGCGGTTCGCCCCGGACCTGACCCTGCTCGACATCGCCGTCGCACTCGATGCGCCGGCGGTGGTGGTGACCGACCCCGGACTGGGCACGCTGAACCACACCGAACTCACCGTCGACGCGCTGCGCGCGGCCGGTGTCGGGGTGGCCGGTCTGATCCTCGGCGCCTGGCCGGAGGCTCCGGACCTGGCGATGACCTGCAACCGCGACGATCTGCCCCGGCTCACCGGGGTGCCCGTGGTCGCCGCCGTCCCGGCAGGGATGGGCGCGGCCGCACCCCAGCACTTCCAGGCGGCAGCGCCGACCTGGTTCACCGGCCCGCCGCTCTGGGCGGCCCCCGCCCGTCCCGACTTCACCAAGGAGAACGCATGACCATCACCACCGCATCCCCGTCGCTCGACGACACCGCCGCCGATCGGGACATCCTGGACCTCGCGCGCACGCAGGTGCTCGACGACGGCGTCGGACTGAACTACGACCAGCTCCTGCAGGTGCTGAATCTGGACGAGGAGCGGCTACCCGAGCTGCTGCAACTGGCCCACGACGTCCGGCTGCGCCACTGCGGTCCGGAGGTGGAGGTGGAGGGCATCATCTCGCTGAAGACCGGCGGCTGCCCGGAGGACTGCCACTTCTGCAGCCAGTCCGGCCTGTTCGCCTCGCCGGTGCGCAGCGCGTGGATCGACATTCCGTCGCTGGTCGAAGCCGCCAAGCAGACCGCCAAGAGTGGTGCCACCGAGTTCTGCATCGTGGCCGCCGTCCGCGGACCGGACAAGCGCCTGATGACGCAGGTGGCCGCCGGTATCGAAGCCATCCGCAACGAGGTGGACATCCAGATCGCCTGCAGCCTCGGCATGCTGACCCAGGAGCAGGTCGACGAGCTCGCCGCGATGGGTGTGCACCGCTACAACCACAACCTCGAGACCGCGCGCAGCCACTTCCCGAACGTGGTCACCACGCACACCTATGACGAGCGGTGGAGCACCCTGCGCATGGTCCGCGAGGCCGGCATGGAGGTGTGCTGCGGCGGCATCCTCGGCATGGGGGAGACGGTGGAGCAGCGCGCGGAGTTCGCCGCCGAACTGGCCGTGCTCGACCCCGACGAGGTGCCGCTGAACTTCCTCAACCCCCGCCCGGGCACCCCGTTCGGCGACCTCGACGTGCTGCCCGCCGCCGAAGCGCTCAAGGCCGTCGCCGCCTTCCGCCTCGCGCTGCCGCGCACCATCCTGCGCTTCGCCGGCGGCCGCGAGATCACGCTCGGCGACCTGGGCGCCAAGCAGGGCATGCTGGGCGGTATCAACGCGGTGATCGTCGGCAACTACCTGACCACGCTCGGCCGGCCGGCCGAGGCCGATCTGGATCTGCTCGACGATCTGAGCATGCCCATCAAGGCCCTCAACGACACCCTCTGATCAGGGCCCCCTGTAGCGTCGAGGACGCGAATCGAAGGAGAACCGATGATCACGGTGCCCGGACCGCTGGCCCAGCCCCTGCGCTACGGCGTCTACACCGGACTGGAACTCGAACTCCAGTCCCCGGACGCGGTGCCGACGGCGGCACGGATGGGCTTGGAGCCGCCCCGCTACTGCGGCCAGTGCGGTCGGCGGATGGTGGTGCAGGTGGTCCCGGACGGCTGGACGGCGCGCTGCTCCCGGCACGGGACCTTGGACTCGGCGGAACTGGAACAGCGATGACGGCCCTGGCGTCGCCGCGGGTGCGGCCGCTGCTGGTGGCCGTGGTGCTGCTGGTGCTCGGTGCGCTGCTCGGTGTCCTGTGGGCCTTCGTGATCCCGTACGCCGAGCTCACGGTGACCGACACGACCGCCGGGATGCCGCCGTCGGAATCGGCACTGCTGTTCAGCGGTCCGGCGATCTTCGCGCTCATGACCTTCGCGTTCGGTGCGGTGTGCGGGCTCGCGGTGTGGTTCGTGCTGCGCCCGGCGCGCGGCGTGAGTGGACTGCTGTTCGCGGTCGGTCTGGCGTTGGTGGCGTCGGGCATCGCGATGGAGGTGGGCGGGGCCGTCGCCGGTGCGCGCGCGGGTGATATCGACCCGCACACGCCGGGCACCTACCAGCTGGTCGACAGCCTGTGGCTGACCGGCGCGGGCTGGAACGCGCTGTCGGCGCCGTGGCTGCTGCTGATCTGCGCGCCGGGCGTCGCCGCGCTGATGTACTTCGTCTGCGCTGCCGGTTCCAGCGACAACGCCTGGCTGCCCACGGGGCAGTCGTCCGACGGGATCGACGGGGCCGGCGGCTTTCCCGAACCGGCCCCGGACATGCCGCAGCCGCCCGCCGGTTGGAGCTATCCGGGGGCGCGCGCCTAGTACCGCACTGGTGGGTATCGCCGTGCGGCTCACTCCCGCCGGTGAAAGTCGACGACGATCGGCGGCCGATGAATCCGCACGTCGCAGGACAGGAGACGCTCCACCACGGAGCCGTGGTCACGGCGTCGGCGTAGGGGCGGGGGATCGGGCAGGAGTGCGGGCCGGATCAGCAGCTCCGGGTGATGGAGTGGATTGACCCGCCACGGCGCGTCGCGGCCGGCCGGTCGCCAGGCGACGCGGCCCGCATCGGGCCCGTCGGCCAGGATCGTCGACTCCCACTGACCCGGGGAGTGGCCCTCCCGCCGATTGTGCGGACCGCAGGCCGCGCCGAGATGGTCGACGTCGGTGGGGCCGCCGTGCTGCCACGCGGGCAGGTGATGCGCCTCGGTCTGTGCGAACGGTCGGCGGCAGCCGGGCATGGTGCAGCCGCGGTCGCGGCCGAACAGCGCCAGCCGCTGTGCCAGGGTGGCCAGCCGTCGGCCGCGTCCCAGGTAGAGGATCGCCGCGGAATGGTCGGCGAACACCTCCAGCCACGGGGTGGCGTCGGCAGCGAGGTCGACCAGGTCGGCGACCGGCACTCGCGATCCGGTGGCGGTGACCGCGGTGCCCGCGCGGGCGGCGAGTTCGGCCTCGGTGGTGGTGATCACCAACTGGGCGGGAATCCGACCGGGGCGGCCCAGGGCGCCGTGGCCGAGGAGGTAGTCGCACATCGCCAGCAGCGCGTCGTGATTGCGCTGGGCGGGCAGTCGGTCGTCGCGCCCGGCGGCCGCTTCCAGGTCTGCCGGATCGAGGTCGGGCCGGTCGGCGGCACCGTGCGGGGAGTCCGGGTCGGCGGGATTGTTCATGCCCGGTGCGGCCCACACGGTGAGGATCACTTCGAGTTTGGCCCGCAGCTCCGGGGTCAGCAGGGCGCGGACCTTGCTCATCAGTCGGCGGTCCTGCGGGCGCAGGGTGAATCCGCGCTGACGGCGCCGATCGGCGCCGTCGGTGAGGTGACCGTCGGGGTCGAGGTGGGCCAGGATCCGGTTGCCGAGCATGGGCAGATCGTCGGGCGCCACGTTGCGGGCGGCGTCGGTCAGTATCTGCTCGGCGCGATCGCGATCGGTCTGCCCGACGGCCGCGGGGATCTGGGCCATGATGTGCACGATCGCGTCGACGTGCCGGGCGTCGATGGCGCCCTCGGCCACGGCCTGGGCGCACAGCGGTAGGCGCGGCGGGAGGAGTTCGCCCTGCAGGTTGCGGTAGCGGCCGATCTCGTGGGCGACGGTGCGTCGGCGCGCGGCCTCGGCGCGGCCGAGTCGCAGGCCGGTCGCGAGCAACTGCGGCACGGTCAGGTAGCCGGCGAGCTGATCGAGGTTGCGGTCACTCGCTTCGATGAGCAGGCGCGCGGAGACACTATCGGCCTTGCGGCGGCTGGTCTCCCAGCGGTTGAGCACGTCGAGCATCTCGTGGTCGGTCTCGCGGCTGAGGCCGACCACGGCGAGTCGTTCGGTGGCGGCGTCGATCAGGTCGGCGAGTTCGGCGGCGGTTTCCGGCAGCACTGCCTGCATCATCACCCCCCTGCGGGAACGTACGTTCGACTTCTAGCTCCAAGTTACGCCCACTCCGGTGTGGATGCAACACTTTTTCGAACGAATTTTCGATGAGTTTTACGGGGGCGGTTTCAGGGCCGCGAACTCGTCGGTGACCACCAGCGAATCGTCGGCGAACGAGTACAGGGCGGGCGGGCGGCCGCCGCTGCGGCCGGTGCGTCCCACCGTGCCGGTGGCGATCACCACGCCGCGTCGGGACAGGACGCGCAGCAGGTTGGTGGCGTCGACGTGATAGCCGAGCGCGGCGCCGTAGATCTCGGAGAGCTCGGACATCGCGAACCGCGCGGGCGCCAGGGCGAAGGCGAGGTTCGTGTACGACAGTTTCCCGGCGATCCGGCCGCGGGCCAGGTCGACCACCTCGGCGTGGTCGTAGGCGAGGTCGGGGAGTTCGTCGACGTCGAACCACCGCGCGGCGCCCGGGTTCTCGGCATCGACGGTCGCCGGCTCGACGGGGACGTCCCGGGGGACCAGTCCGAGATAGGTCGCGGCGATGGTGCGGACGTCCGGAATGCGGTCGGGGTCGGACAGCATGGACAGCTGCTCCAGGTGGGCGACCCGCGTGAGGCCGCACTGTGCGCCGAGGTGTCGGCGCGCGGCGGCCGCGAGGGTTTCGCGGGCGCCGACGTCGCCGCCGGGGAGGGACCACGGTGCGTCCACGGCGCTGCGATACAGCAGGACGTGCAGGGTGGGGCGGCCCTCGGTCGGTTCACGGACCTGGAAGACCGCACTGAGCACCTCGACGGGTGTCGGCGTCGCCATGGCGCTGAGTCTAACGGCCGCCGCCGACCGCCCGGCGGCGGGAACAAGGCCGGTGCGGGCCGGTGTTACCATGGCGAGCAGTAGTTTTCGACCGATGGTCGAAAACCCTGTTCAGGCCAGCCCGCCTGGGCGGGACGCTGCGAAGGGAGCAGTCGCCATGACTTCAACGATCATCACCCGGACCGAGACCGATCTGGGCATGCCCGACCCGGGCGTCACCATCCCGGCCGCCTACGGCGGCGTGGAGGCCACGCCGGAGTGGGCCGCCGAGATCAAGCGGCTCGCCAAGGCCCGCAACGCGGTGATCCTGGCGCACAACTACCAGCTGCCGGCCATCCAGGACATCGCCGACTACGTGGGCGACTCCCTGGGCCTGTCGCGGGTGGCCGCGGAGGTGGAGGCCGACGAGATCATCTTCTGCGGCGTGCACTTCATGGCCGAGTCCGCCAAGATCCTAAGCCCGGAGAAGCGCGTGCTGATCCCGGACGAGCGGGCCGGCTGCTCGCTCGCCGACTCGATCACCGCCGAGCAGCTGCGCGAGTGGAAGGCTGACTACCCGGACGCGATGGTCGTCTCGTACGTCAACACCACCGCCGAGGTGAAGGCGCTGACCGACATCTGCTGCACGTCGTCGAACGCCGTCGACGTCGTCGCGTCGATCGACCCGGACCGCGAGATCCTGTTCCTGCCGGATCAGTTCCTCGGCGCCCACGTGAAGCGGGAGACCGGTCGCGACAACATCCACATCTGGGCCGGGGAGTGCCACGTGCACGCCGGCATCAACGGTGACGAGCTCACCGACCAGGTCGACAGCCACCCGGACGCCGAGCTGTACATCCACCCCGAGTGCGGCTGCGCCACGTCGGCGCTGTACCTCGCCGGCGAGGGCACCGTGCCCGACGAGAAGGTGAAGATCCTCTCCACCGGCGGCATGATCGACGCGGCCCGCGAGTCGACCGCCAAGCAGGTCCTGGTGGCCACCGAGGTCGGCATGCTGCACCAGCTGCGCAAGGCCGCGCCGGAGGTCGACTTCCAGCCGGTGAACTCGCGTGCGGCGTGCCCGTACATGAAGATGATCACCCCGGCCGCGCTGCTGCGGTGCCTCACCGAGGGGCGCGACGAGGTGCACGTCGACCCGGAGATCGCCGCCAAGGCGCGGTTGAGTGTGCAGCGGATGATCGAGATCGGCAACCCCGGCGGCGGTGAATAGCCCGGTGGGCGAGTCGTTCATCGGACAGGCGGGGCCGGCGGCGGAGCTGGACTTCGCCGTCACCGAGGAGCTGTTGGCGCTGATCGCCACCGCGCTCGACGAGGATCTGCGCTTCGGCGCGGACGTGACCACCCTGGCCACCGTCCCCGCCGACACGGTCGCCGACGCGCGCATCGTCAGCCGGCAGCACGGCGTGATCGCCGGGCTGCCGGTGGTGCGTGCCGTCTTCGACCTGGTGATCGGCTCCGACAACTACGCGGTGACCTCCGAACTCGCCGACGGCAGCGTCGTGGCGCCCGGGCAGACGGTGCTCGCGCTCCGCGCTCCGGCGACCACGTTGCTGACCGCGGAACGCACGGCGCTGAACCTGCTGTGCCACCTGTCGGGCATCGCCACGGCGACCGCGCAGTGGGTGGCCGCCGTGGAGGGTACGTCCGCGCAGATCCGCGACTCCCGCAAGACGTTGCCCGGTCTGCGTTTCCTGCAGAAGTACGCGGTGCGCGCCGGCGGCGGCGTCAACCACCGCATGGGGCTCGGCGATGCCGCCCTGATCAAGGACAACCACGTCGTCGCCGCGGGCGGCGTGGCCGCCGCGTTGGAAGCGGTGCGTGCGGCCGCCCCCGACCTCCCGGTGGAGGTGGAGGTCGATTCGCTCGCCCAGTTCGATGAGGTGCTCGCGCTGAACCCGCAGCTGGTGCTGCTGGACAATTTCGAGCCGTGGGAAACGCAGATGGCCGTCCAGCGCCGCGACAAGCGGTCCCCGGACACCAGGCTGGAATCGTCCGGCGGCCTCACCCTGGACGTGGCCATGGACTACGCCCGCACCGGCGTCGACTACCTCGCTGTCGGCGCCCTCACCCACTCGGTCACCGTCCTCGACCTCGGCCTCGACTGGTAACTGTCCCCGCGTGTCGCGGAACCGGAGGCGCGGGTGACCGCGTCTAACCGGGCATGGGAGACATCGGCGCCGTCGCGACAGAACTGGCATCGCACGACGGCGTTATCACCGCGCAGCGGGCGATCGCGTGCGGGTTGAGCCGAGCGCAGATTCAGAAGCGGATCCGTTCGGGCGCCTGGTTGCGCGTGGCCCGAGGCGTCTTTCGGTCGGCTGCGCACGAGTACTCCGAAGCCGCGCTGGTCCGGGTTGCGGCCGCCGCGCACGGCGGAGTCGCCGACCGCACCACGGCGGCATGGTGGCACGGTCTGGTCGATGAGTTGGCCACTCCGCTGTCTGTCGCGGGCGGGGACACCGAATCGGCGGCCGAGCGGGTATTCGTCGGCGCTGTGCAGGCTGAGCGGCTGACCGGGTGGGTGCTGCAGCATCGGTTCGGGCGGTGGCGGATCGACGTCGCGTGGCCGACCGAACGCATCGCCGTAGAAATCGATGGCTGGGCCTTCCACCGCAGTGTTAAGGAGTTCGACCGGGATCGGGCCAAACGCAATGCGCTGGCCGCGGCCGGCTGGATCGTCCTCTCCTTCACCTGGCACCAGCTGACGTACGAACTGGAGTCGTGCATGCGCCAACTCGTCGAGGTTGTGGCGAGTCGCCGGGCCGAGTTGGGCTGAGCGCTCGCCAGAGTGTGAGGTTGTGACGCTCAGAGCACCACAACCTCACACTCTGCGGGCGGCTGGCTCGGGTAGGTCAGCGGTAGTCGATGACCATGCGACCCTCGATCTCGCCCTCTTCCATTCGATCGAACACATCGTTGACCTCGGCGAGCGTCGCGGTCGTGACGGTGGGCTTGATCAAGCCGCGGGCGTAGAAGTCGATCGCCTCCACCATGTCCTGCCGGGTGCCGACGATCGAGCCGCGGATGGTGAGGCCCTTGAGGACCACGTCGAAGATCGGGGCGGGGAAGTCGCCGGGCGGGAGGCCGACGAAGACGATCGTGCCGCCGCGGCGGGCCATGCCGATCGCCTGACCGAAGGCCTGCGGGTGCACCGCCGTGACCAGCACGCCGTGCGCGCCGCCGGTCTGCGCGGTGATCGCGGCGACGGGATCTTCGACGGCGGCGTTCACCGTCACCTCGGCGCCGTGTTCGCGGGCGAGTGCCAACTTATCGTCGGCGATGTCGACGGCCGCCACCCGCATGCCCATCGCGCGGGCGTACTGCACCGCGACGTGGCCGAGGCCGCCGATACCGGAGATCACCATCCACTGGCCGGGCCGCACGTCGGCCACCTTGAGGCCCTTGTAGACGGTGACGCCGGCGCAGAGGATCGGGGCCACCTCCACCGGATCCAGGCCTTCCGGGACACGGGCGGCGAAGCGGGCGTCCACCAGCATGTACTCGCCGAACGAGCCGTTCACCGAGTAGCCGCCGTTCTGCTGGCTCTCGCAGAGCGTCTCCCAGCCGGTGCGGCAGTATTCGCACACCCCGCACGCCGACCACAGCCACGCGTTGCCGACCAGGTCGCCGACCGCGAGTTCGGTCACGCCGTCGCCGACGGCCGCCACCCGACCCACGCCTTCGTGACCGGGCACGAACGGGGGCGACGGCTTCACCGGCCAGTCGCCGTTCCGGGCGTGCAGGTCGGTGTGGCACACGCCGGAGGTCTCCAGCTTCACCAGCGCCTGACCGGGACCGGGGGTCGGCATGTCGATCTCGCTGATCTCCAAAGGCGCGCCGAGCGCAGTGACGACGGCGGCAGTGATCTTCTCGGGCACCGGAACTCCTGGTGGGAACAACGCTGCGACAGGCCCGGGCAGCGCGGCCGGGGATGACCACCACCCTGCCCTCTCTATCGAGACAGGGCAGGTGATTAGCGGCAATCACCGACCAACGGCCCGTGTCGCGTTAGTGGTGCGCGGCTTCCCAGGAGCGGGTGATCAGCGCGCGGAGCACATCGTGATCCACGGCGTCGAGGCGCTTGATGTACAAGCAGCCTTTGCCGGTGGTATGCGGTCCGAGGTGGTCGAGGAGGTCGGTGTTGGAGCCGTAGAAGGTCAGGCCGTACAGGGTCAACGCCGCCTTGCGGGGCGCCAGGCCGATCGCGAACCAGTCGTGGCTCTTGCCGTCGGCGGTGGTGTACGGCGCATGCCCGAACCCGACCATCGACGGGCCCCACATCCGCGGCTGCTCCCCGGTCACCTCGCCCATCAGCGCGCACACCGCCTGACTGTCGGTACGACGACGCTCGTCGCTCACCGCGGCGAGGAACTCGTCGACGGAGGCGTCGGTCGGCTGTGTCATCGGCATGGTGCCGATCGTACGGCGGCGGCGATGCGAACCGCTGTTGCACTATGGACCGGTGAATCCCTCCGTGCACCGCGCCGCCCGCGCGCGGGCGGGGCCTGACCGGCCGCCTCATGCGGGCCGCCGTCGAGGAGATCGGGGACCGGACGAGCGTGCTCGACGCGCAGTCGCACCTGGTCGGCATGTACGCGCGGTTCGGCTACCGGCCCGACGGCCCGGAGTTCGTCGAAGACGGAATTCCGCACACCCCGATGCGCCGGACCCCGGAGCCTCGATAGGGGGAGCCGGACCTCAGCGGTAGCGCGTCGTGCTGCCGGAGCGGATACCGGCCGGTCCGTGCAGGACGGCGCGGGCGAAGTCGGCGAGGTGCGGATCCAGGGCGTGCGGGGGCGGCCAGCCGGTCGCGCCCACGGTGGAGCCGAGCGAATTCAAGACGAACTTGACGGGCAGCGTGATCCCGCCGATCGAGCCACGGTCGAATCGGTCGTCGCCCTCTCCTCGGGGCTCCCAGCCGCACACGTCGAGCGCGTACGCGACATCCCGCCAGCGTTCGTCTGCCCAGGCATTCGGCGCCGCGCGCCCATCGGCGTAGGTCGTCAGCAGCGCGGCCCCGGCGACCTGAGCGCCCGGCGAGAGGGCGTGCAGGATGCGCGAGGTCAGCGCGTCCCACAGTGCGTCGGTGCCGGCCGCCGCCCGGTGGCCGTGGCCGGTGCGGACCAGCCGGCCGCGCAGTTTTCGGACGAGCCCGAGCCGGGTCGCCGCGTCGCGCAGATTACGGATCGGCGGGGTGGATTGCTCGCGGGTACTCGAGCCGATCCGGGGTTCGTGCCAGCCGAGCGTCGTCATACCGCCCCGCACCACGGCGGGCGGCAGCCAGCCGGCCTGGGTCAGCGTCAGGCCGTCCGGGCCGACCGCGTCGAGCAGCCACGCGAACGGTGCCACCAGCTGTGCGCGGACCTCCGGCGACACGTCGACCGGATCGAGCAGGCCGGTGCGCCGGACGTACTGGCGGAATTCCGACCGGATACCGGCGGGGAGGCCGGAGGCGAAGTCGGCGAGCAGGGCATCCGGTGCCAGGTCGTCGGGTCCGTGCAGATCGTCGGCGACGAGGAGGCCGGACAGGTCCAGTGGATCGCGTTCGTCGGCGCGATAGCCGAAGTAGTCGTCGAGTTCGGCCTGGATCGCCGCGACGTCGAACGTCTCCGGCGTCGGCGGGAACCACGGTCCGGTCACTTCGGCGACCCATTCGGCGATCTCGGCGTGCTCGGGATGGTCGGGGTCGGCGAGGATCGCGAGCTTCTCGGTGTAGCCCCACGCACCGCCGGAATCCTCGATGGGACCGCGCCGCTGACCGCCGACGAGAGTGACCGGTCGCAGCTCGCCGATCGCGGTGGCCTGTGCCGAGGCGGTGATCCGGTGGGTCCAGCCGTCGCCGAAGTCGTACTCGTACCAGATCGGACCGCCGTCGACGGCCGCGGCGATCGACACCTCGGCCTCCGGGCGGAAGCCCGTCGGGTCGAGCTCGTCGAGTTGGTACGGGTCGCCCCAGTGCCGGGTCGCGCGGCGCGGGTCCTGCGCGTCGACGAAGAGGTGCAGGTGCTGCTCGCGCCACCCGAAGGCGAGCTGTATCGCGGTGTGCAGGTCGGCCAGCGAGAGGTCGCCGTTCACCTGGAGTTCTCGGACGATGGGCGGCTCGATCTCCTCGAGCTGGATGTGCAACGTGATCATCGACGCCATGCGAGGAGCGTACGTGGGGCCGAGCGCAGAGCTCCCTGGTTGGAAAGAGTTTGCGAGCGGCGCATATCCTAGAAGGACACTCCACGCCGAGACAAGGGACAACCACTTCATGCTCGCCAGAACCGATCTGCGCGGTACCGACGTCACGCTGAGCCAGCTGCGTCGTGCCCTGCCGCGCGGAGGCACCGACATCAACTCCGTACTGCCGGTCGTGACGCCGGTGGTGGAGGCGATCGCCGAGCACGGGGCGAGCGCGGCGCTGGACTACACCGAGCAGTTCGACAAGGTCCGTCCCGCCTCCGTGCGGGTCCCGGCCGCGGTGATCGCGCAGGCGCGCGCCGACCTCGACCCGGCCGTGGTCGCGGCCCTGGAGGAAGCCATCCGGCGGGCCCGGAAGGTGCACGCCGATCAGCGTCGCCGGACCACCGTCACGCAGGTGGCGCCCGGCGGCACCGTCGCCGAGAAGTGGATCCCGGTGCGTCGCGTGGGCCTGTACGTGCCCGGCGGCAACGCCGTGTACCCGTCGAGCGTGGTGATGAACGTGGTGCCCGCGCAGGAGGCCGGCGTCGGCTCGCTGGTGGTCGCCTCGCCCGCGCAGGCCGACTTCGGCGGCTGGCCGCACCCGACGATCCTGGCGGCCTGCTCGCTGCTCGGCGTCGACGAGGTGTGGGCGGTCGGCGGCGCGCAGGGCGTGGCCCTGCTGGCCTACGGCGGCACCGACACCGACGGCGCTGAGCTGGATCCGGTCGACCTCATCACCGGCCCGGGCAACATCTACGTGACCGCCGCCAAGCGCCTGGTCCGCAGCGTGGTCGGCATCGACTCGGAGGCCGGCCCCACCGAGATCGCCATCCTCGCCGACGACTCCGCGGACCCCGCGATGATCGCCGCCGACCTGATCAGCCAGGCCGAGCACGACGTGCTCGCCGCCTCCGTGCTGGTCACCGACAGCGCGGCACTGGCCGATGCCGTCGACGAGGCCGTCGCCGAACGCGCCGCCACCACCAAGCACAGCGAACGCGTGCTCACCGCTCTCGGCGGTCCGCAATCGGGCGTCGTCCTGGTCGACGACCTCGCGGCCGGGCTGCGCGTGGTCGACGCCTACGCCGCCGAGCACCTCGAGATCCAGACGCGCGACGCGCAGGCGGTGGCCGACCGGGTGACCAGCGCCGGGGCGATCTTCGTCGGCGCCTACTCGCCGGTGAGCCTCGGCGACTACTGCGCCGGGTCCAACCACGTCCTGCCGACGTCCGGTTCGGCGCGCTACTCGTCGGGCCTGTCGGTGCAGACCTTCCTGCGCGGCGTGCACATCATCGACTACGACCGGGACGCCCTCGCCGACGTCGCCGACGCCGTGGTCACCCTCGCGAACGCCGAGGACCTGCCCGCCCACGGCGAAGCGGTGACCGCGCGGTTCGGGGGCACCGCGTGACCGCTCAGCCGACGACGCCCGGCGCGCGGGTGACGCTCGACGACCTGCCGCTGCGCGCCAACCTGCGCGGCAAGAGCCCGTACGGTGCGCCGCAGCTGCAGGTGTCGGTGGTGCTCAACACCAACGAGAACCCGCACCCGCCGAGCCCGGCGCTGGTGGAGGACGTCGCCGACGCCGTCGCCGACTGCGCGCGGGCGCTGCACCGCTACCCGGACCGCGACGCCGTCGCGCTGCGCACCGACCTCGCCGACTACCTGACCGACGCCACCGGGGTCGCGCTGACCTACGAGAACGTGTGGGCCGCCAACGGTTCCAACGAGATCCTGCAGCAGATCCTGCAGGCCTTCGGCGGTCCCGGGCGCACCGCGCTCGGCTTCACGCCGTCGTACTCGATGCACCCGATCATCTCCGACGGCACCGAGACCACCTGGCTCGACGGCAAACGCGCCGCTGACTTCGGCCTGGATGTGGACTACGCGGTCGGCGAGATCGCCGCGCAGGCCCCGGACGTGGTCTTCGTGACCTCGCCCAACAACCCGACCGGCGGCAGCGTCCCGATCGCCGACCTGCGCCGCATCCTGGACGCCGCCCCCGGCATCGTGATCGTCGACGAGGCCTACGGCGAGTTCTCCGACCAGCCCAGCGCCACCACCCTGATCGACGAGTACCCGGCCCGCCTGATCGTCTCGCGCACCATGAGCAAGGCCTTCGCCTTCGCCGGCGGCCGCCTCGGCTACCTGGCCGCCGCGCCCGCGATGATCGACGCCCTGCTGCTGGTGCGCCTGCCGTACCACCTGTCGGTGCTCACTCAGGCCGCCGCGCGCGTCGCGCTGCGCCACAGCACCGAAACGCTGGCCGGTGTGGCGGCGATCGTCGCCGAACGCAAGCGGGTCACGGCGGCGCTCACCGCGATGGGCTACGACGTGATCGCCTCCGACGCCAACTTCGTGCTGTTCGGCGAATTCGCCGATGCGCCCGCGAGTTGGCAGCATTACCTCGACCACGGCGTGTTGATCCGCGACGTCGGGATCCCCGGTCGCCTGCGTGCGACCATCGGGTTGCCCGCCGAGAACGACGTCTTCCTCGACGTCAGCCGCGCCCTCGCCGCCACCGACCGAAAGGCCGTCTCATGAGCCGTATCGCCCGCATCGAGCGAACCACCCGCGAATCGTCGATCACCGTCGAGATCAACCTCGACGGCACCGGCGTCACCGACATCTCCACCCGGGTGCCGTTCTTCGACCACATGCTCACCGCGTTCGGCGCGCACGGCGGCTTCGACCTCACCGTGCAGGCCGTCGGCGACATCGAGATCGAGGCGCACCACACGGTCGAGGACACCATGATCGTGCTCGGCCAGGCCATCGCCGAGGCGCTCGGCGACAAGCGCGGCATCCGCCGGTTCGGCGACGCCTGGATCCCGATGGACGAGACCCTCGCGCAGGCGATCGTCGACGTCTCCGGCCGCCCGTACTGCGTCTTCACCGGCGAGCCCGATCAGATGCTGACCACCGTGATCGGCGGCTACTCGGGCGGCGACGCCGGGCCGGTCACCTCGTACGCCACCGTGATCAACCAGCACGTGTGGGAGTCGTTGGCGCTCAACGCCCGCATCGCGCTGCACGTGCGCGTGCTGTACGGCCGCGACCCGCACCACATCACCGAGGCCGAGTTCAAGGCCGTCGCGCGGGCCCTCCGCGCAGCCGTCGAACCCGATCCGCGCGTCACCGGTATCCCGTCCACCAAGGGCACCCTGTGACCGCTCGCGTGCCGTCGGTGGTGCTGCTCGACTACGGCTCGGGCAACATCCGCTCCGCCCAGCGCGCCCTGGAACGCGCCGGGGCCGAGGTGGAGGTGACCACCGATTTCGCGACGGCGGTGGAGGCCGACGGTCTGCTGGTCCCCGGCGTCGGTGCCTACGCGGCCTGCATGGCCGGGCTGCGCGCGGTGCGCGGCGATCGGATCATCGGCCGACGACTGGCCGGCGGTCGCCCGGTGCTCGGCATCTGCGTCGGCATGCAGGTGCTGTTCGAGCAGGGCGTCGAGTTCGGCGTGGAAACCGAGGGCTGCGGCGAGTGGCCGGGCGCGGTGACCCGCCTGCCCGCGCCGGTGCTGCCGCACATGGGCTGGAACACCGTCGAACGCCCCGACGACTCGGCGATGTTCGCCGGAATCGACCCGGACGCCCGTTTCTACTTCGTCCACTCGTATGCGGCGCAGACCTGGGAGCTCGACAATGTCGGCTCGCCGCTGACCGCGCCGAAGCTGGCCTGGACCGACTACGGCGCCCCGTTCCTCGCGGCGGTGGAGAACGGTCCGCTGTGGGCCACGCAGTTCCACCCGGAGAAGTCCGGGGACGTCGGCGCGGCGCTGCTGCGCAACTGGGTGGCGACGCTGTGAACCATGCGGGCGGCGCCGCCGAGCACTTCTCGTTCGGCCGCATGGTTGCGCGAGCACTCGGCGCCGCGGCCCTGGTGTTGGTGGTGGCCGTACCGTTGGTGTGGTGGCTGGCGCGCACCGTGGAGATGGTGGCGCTCGGCGTGGCGATCGGCGCCATCGTGGTGATGCTGATCGTCATGGCGGTGGTGGTGCGTCGCGAGCTGCGACACGTCCAGCACGAGATCGACCACTTGAAGTCCCGCCGCCACCCCGAATCCTGACCGACCCCGACACCTGAACCACCCCGAATCCTGATCGACCGACAACCCTTCCCGCCCAACCGCTTTCGCCCAACCACCCATTTCGAGAGAAGACTCCAACCAGATGGCTCAGATCCTGGAACTCCTGCCCGCGGTCGACATCGTCGACGGCCAAGCCGTCCGCCTGGTGCAGGGCGCCGCGGGGTCGGAGACCTCGTACGGTTCGCCCCGCGACGCCGCCCTGGCGTGGGAACGTGACGGCGCCGAGTGGATCCACATGGTGGATCTGGACGCCGCCTTCGGGCGCGGCGACAACCGTGCCCTGATCAGCGAGGTGGCCGCCGAACTGAACCTGAAGCTGGAACTGTCCGGCGGCATCCGCGACGACGCGTCGCTGGCCGCGGCCCTGGCCACCGGCTGCACGCGGGTCAACCTGGGCACCGCGGCGATCGAGAATCCGGAGTGGTGCGCCCAGGCGATCGCCGAGCACGGTGACCGGATCGCGGTGGGCCTGGACGTGCTCCGCGACGAGAACGGCGTCTACCGGGTGCGCGGCCGCGGCTGGGTCACCGAGGGCGGCGAGATCTGGGAGGTGCTCGAGCGTCTCGACCGCGACGGCTGCGCCCGCTACGTGGTGACCGACGTCAGCAAGGACGGCACCCTCACCGGCCCGAACCTGGAGCTGCTCGAGCAGGTCGCCCGCCGCACCGACGCCCCCGTCGTCGCCTCCGGCGGCATCTCGGCGCTCGACGACCTGGTCGCGATCGCCGAACTCGCGCCGCTCGGGGTGGAGGGCGCCATCATCGGCAAGGCCCTCTACGCCGGACGCTTCACCCTGCCGCAGGCGCTGGGGGCGGTCGCGGCCGTGGCGCGATGACCCCGGCGCCGGTCGGCGAGCTGGATCTGCCCGCGCTGCAGGCGACGGCCACGGCGATCCTGGACGAGGCGGCCGACGAGTTCCTCGCCGGTCTGGGCGCACCCCGCGCGGTGGTCAAACGCGGCACCGACTTCGCCACCGAGATGGACCTGTCGCTGGAACGACGCTTCGTCGAGCAGTTGCAGGAACGCACGTCGATCCCGGTGCACGGCGAGGAGTTCGGCGGCCCGGACCCCAGCGTCGGTGCCGTCTGGCTGGTGGACCCGATCGACGGCACCTTCAACTATTCGACCGGACTCCCGTCGGCCGCCATGCTGGTGGCACTGGTGGTCGACGGCGAACCGGTGATCGGCCTGACCTGGATTCCGGCGCTGGGCCAGAGATTCGCGGCACACCGCGGCGGTCCGCTCCTGATCAACGGGGAGCCTGCCGCCCCGCTCGCCGCATGCGAGGGCCTGCACGGACAGGCCGTCGGATACGTCTCGTACAACGCCGACCAGGAGGGCCGGTTCCCGGGTGCGCAGCGTGCCCGCGTGCAGCGCGAGATCACCGGTCGTCATGCGCGGATCCGCGTGCACGGGTGCACCGGCTTCGACATGGCGTACGTGGCCGGCGGACGACTCGCCGGTGCGGTGTCCTACGGCCGTCACCCGTGGGATCACGCGGCCGGCGTGGTGCTGGTCCGCGCGGCGGGCGGCAGCGCCACCGACATCTTCGGCCGACCGTGGACGGTCACCACGCCGTCGCTGGTCGCCGCGGCCCCCGGCGCGCACGCCGAACTGCTCGAGATCCTGGCCGACGGCCCGTGGCCGTCGCCGCACACCCTGACCTACCAACCCCCGAACAACCCTGCCTGACCAGAAGGAAGTGACCACCGAAATGACCTTGGCGACACGAGTCATCCCGTGCTTGGACGTCGACGGCGGACGGGTGGTGAAGGGCGTCAACTTCGAGAACCTGCGCGATGCGGGTGACCCCGTGGAATTGGCGGCCCGCTACGACGCCGAGGGCGCCGACGAACTGACCTTCCTGGACGTGACCGCGTCCAGTTCGGGTCGGGCCACCATGATCGACGTGGTGCGCGCGGCCGCGGACCAGATCTTCATTCCGCTCACCGTCGGCGGCGGCATCCGCACCGTCGACGACGTGGACGTCCTGCTGCGCGCCGGCGCCGACAAGGTGAGCGTGAACACCGCGGCCATCGCGCGACCGGAGGTGCTCGAGGAGATGAGCCGGCGGTTCGGCTCCCAGTGCATCGTCCTGTCGGTGGACGCGCGCACCGTGCCCGCCGGCAACCCGCCCACCCCGTCCGGCTGGGAGGTGACCACCCACGGCGGCCGCAAGAGCACCGGCATCGACGCCGTGGAGTGGGCGCGTCGCGGCGAGGAGCTGGGCGTGGGGGAGATCCTGCTGAACTCGATGGATGCCGACGGCACCAAGGAGGGCTTCGATCTGCGCATGATCGAAGCCGTGCGCGCCGCGGTCGCCGTCCCGGTGATCGCCAGCGGCGGTGCGGGGAAGGTCGAACACTTTCCGCCGGCCGTCGCCGCCGGCGCC
This sequence comes from Gordonia alkaliphila, assembly GCF_039542465.1. NCBI lineage: Bacteria > Bacillati > Actinomycetota > Actinomycetes > Mycobacteriales > Gordoniaceae > Gordonia > Gordonia alkaliphila. The sequence goes on from NZ_BAABIE010000006.1 coordinate 136,986, forward strand.
GACGCGGTCCTGGCCGCCTCGGTCTTCCACTTCGGCGAACTGACCATCGGCGACGTGAAGTCGGCGATGGCCGCCGAAGGCATCACCGTCCGCACCGACCGCGACCGACAGGACCGATGATGGCGCTGCCCGCCGAACTCGCCGCCCGACTCAAGCGCACCGACGACGGCCTCGTCGCCGCCATCGCCCAGGAACGCAGCACCGGTCAGGTGCTGATGATGGCCTGGATGGACGACGAAGCGCTCGAACGCACCCTCGCCACCCGCCGAGCCACCTACTACTCCCGCTCGCGGCAGCAGTATTGGGTCAAGGGCGAGACCAGCGGCCACGTCCAGTACGTCCACCGGATCAGTCTCGACTGCGACGGCGATACGCTGCTGTTGACGGTCGATCAGACCGGCGCGGCGTGCCACACCGGCAACCACAGCTGCTTCGACACGCCGCCGCTGGAGTTCGGGGTGCCCGTGGACACCGACCACGACGACCCGCACACCGACAACTAGGAAGGACGCCATGCCGCTCATCCAGATCTCCCAGACCCCGGGCCTGTCCGATCGGGTCAAGAACGAGACCATCGCCGCGGTGACCGAGGCCTACGCCCGTGCGACCGGCAAGAATCCGGACTCGGTGTGGGTCACCATCACCGAGGTGCCGCGCACCCAGTGGGGCGTCGGCGGGGTTCCGCTGGGATGACGAGCACCGCGGACTCCACCCACACCACCAGCCTGGAGACCTTCCTGGATCTGGCCGCCGACCACCGCGTGGTGCCGGTGACCCGGAAGCTGCTGGCCGATTCCGAGACGCCGCTGTCGGCGTACCGCAAACTCGCCGGGGACCGGGAGGGCACGTTCCTCCTCGAATCGGCGCAGAACGGGCAGTCGTGGTCGCGCTGGTCGTTCATCGGCGCCGGTTCGCCGTCGGCGCTGACCGTGGCCGACGGGCAGGCGCACTGGTGGGGCGCGGTCCCGGCCGGAGCACCCACCGGCGGCGATCCGCTGGAGTCGCTGGCCGCGTCGCTGCGCCTGCTGCAGACCGACCGTCTGCCCGGTATGCCGCCGCTGACCGGCGGGTTCGTCGGGTTCATGGCCTACGACTTCGTGCGCCGCCTCGAACGCCTGCCGTCGACCACCGTCGACGACCTCGGCCTGCCCGACATGTGCTGGCTGCTGGTGTCCGACCTGGCCGCCTTCGATCACCACGAGGGCACCATCACCCTGATCGCCAACGCCATCAACTTCGACGGCAGCGCCGATCGGGTCGAGGAGGCCTACGCCGACGCCGTCGCGCGCCTGGACACCATGACCGCGGCCCTGGCCGCGCCCGCGCCGTCGACCGTCTCCACGTTCACCCGCCCGGCGCCGGACTACACCGGCCAGCGCACGCTGGACGACTACCGCGGCATCGTCGAGGGCCTGGTGGAGGCCATCGAGTCCGGCGAAGCCTTCCAGGTGGTGCCGTCGCAACGATTCGAGATCGCCACCGAGGCCGATCCGGTGGACGTGTACCGGGTGCTGCGGGCCTCCAACCCGAGCCCGTACATGTATCTGCTGCGCCTGCCCGGTGTCGGCGATTCCGGGGTCGGCAGTCGACCGTTCAGCATCGTCGGCTCGTCGCCGGAGGCGTTGGTCACCGTGGCCGACGGCACCGCGACGACGCACCCGATCGCCGGCACGCGCTGGCGCGGGGCCACCGAGGAAGAGGATCAGCTGCTGGCCAAGGGGCTGCTGGAGGACGAGAAGGAGAACTCCGAGCACCTGATGCTGGTGGACCTGGGCCGCAACGACCTGGGTCGCGTCTGCGAGCCCGGCACCGTCCGGGTGACCGACTACCGCCGAGTGGAGCGCTACAGCCACGTGATGCACCTGGTCTCGACGGTGTCCGGCCGACTGCGCGAGGAGGCGCAGGCGCTGGACGCGGTGACCGCGTGCTTCCCGGCCGGCACCCTCACCGGCGCGCCGAAGGTGCGGGCGATGGAGCTGATCGAGGAGAACGAACTCACCCGGCGCGGCCTGTACGGCGGCATCGTCGGCTACCTCGACTTCGCCGGCGACGCCGACACCGCGATCGCGATCCGCACCGCGCTGATGACCGAGGGCCGGGCCTACGTCCAGGCCGGTGGCGGCGTGGTGGCCGACAGCGACGCCGAGTACGAGTTCAACGAGGCCCGCAACAAGGCGACCGCCGTCCTCAACGCGGTGGCGGCGGCCGCCACCATGACGCCGGTGACCGGAGAGAGTGAACAGTGAGCACCCCAGAAACCAGCAGCCCAGATCCCAGCAGCACCGACCCCACCGCGATCGTCACGCCCGCGGAACCGGAGACGGTGCGCCCCAACCGCAGGCCCCAGGCGATCTCCGCGGGCTTCCTCGTGGTGGCCGCGGCACTGCTGTGGATCGCGTCCCGGATGACGTGGTCGGAGGTGTACGCCGAGGACGGCCTCGGCGAGCCGCGCATCTACGCCATCGCGGGTAGCGACTGGAGTCCCTGGCTGGTGGCGATCGCGCTGCTGTTCCTGGCCGGACTGGTGGTCCAGTTCGCGCTGCACGGCTTCTTCTTGCGCGTGGTGGCAGCCCTGGTCGCGGTGTGCGCGGTGGTGGTGGCCGTCCCGGCGATCACCCTGCTCACCAACGGTCAGGACAGCGGGTACGCGATCGATCGCGCCGACATCGGCGCCCGCTACGAGGTGGTGGCGGTGACGGCCTACAACAATGCCGGCATCGTGGCGCTCTTCGGTGCGTTCTTCGGGGTGGTCGGCGCGGTCGCGATGGCCTCGGCGGCGTCCGGCGCGAAGACGATGTCCTCGCGCTACGCCTCGCCGGCAGCGCGCCGAGAGGAGCTGGAACGACGGGTTTTCGCCGAGCACGCGCAGGCGCAGGCCGACGGCGACGCGGCAGCCGCACCCACCGAACGCGAGTTCTGGGATGCCCTCGACGAGGGCGTGGATCCCACCGACCTCCACGGCGGCGCCGACCCCGATGCACCCCGCCCCGACGAAACCCGCGGGTAACCCCACCCGCGGGCGGGCGCGCGGTGTGTGGACTCTAGGCTGGAGCGACATTCTGCATTGCAGACGCGTGAAAGGGGACCGACCGTGACTGGCGGCACAGTGCTCGACTCGATCATCGAGGGTGTGATGGCCGACGTGGCCGCGCGCGAGGCGGTGCTCGACCTGGCGGCGGTGAAAGAGGCCGCGCTGCGGGCCCCCGACCCCCGGGACGCCACCGCGGCGCTCCTGCAGCCCGGTATCGGCGTCATCGCCGAGGTGAAGCGGGCCAGCCCCTCCAAGGGGGCGCTCGCCAACATCCCGGATCCGGCCGACCTGGCCCGCGCCTACGAGGCTGGCGGCGCTCGCGTGATCAGTGTGCTCACCGAGGAGCGCCGTTTCCACGGCAGCCTGGCCGACTTCGACGCCGTGCGCGCCGCGGTCGACGTGCCGCTGCTGCGCAAGGACTTCATCGTCGGGCCGTACCAGATCCACGAGGCCCGCGCCCACGGCGCCGACGTGATCCTGCTGATCGTCGCCGCCCTGGAGCAGCCGGTGCTGGCGTCGCTGCTGGACCGCACCGAGTCGCTGGGCATGACCGCTCTCGTCGAGGTGCACACCGAGGAAGAGGCCGATCGCGCGCTCGAAGCGGGTGCCACGGTGATCGGCGTCAACGCCCGCAACCTCAAGACGCTCGACGTGGACCGCGACAGCTTCGCCCGGATCGCCCCGGGCCTGCCGTCGAACATCATCAAGGTCGCCGAGTCCGGCGTTCGCGGTCCCGCCGATCTGCTGGCCTACGCGGGCGCAGGCGCCGACGCGGTGCTGGTCGGCGAGGGTGTGGTGACCAGCGGCGATCCGCGGCAGGCGGTGTCGGATCTGGTGACGGCCGGCGCGCATCCGTCGTGCCCCAAGCCCTCGCACTGACACCCGGACACCGCGCCGCCGGGTCGGCGTCGCACCCGGTGCGCACCGTGGCGACCGCGACGAGGATACTGGGTAACTGTGACCGAGAATCCCGACGTGCAGACTAATCGCTTCCCGCTGGCCAGCGACGGAATTTCCGACCGCTCGCCGATCGGACCGGACGAGTTGGGCCATTGGGGCGTATTCGGCGGGCGGCATGTCCCCGAGGCGCTGATGGCGGTGATCGAGGAGACGACGGCCACCTACGAGAAGGTGCGCACCGACAAAGACTTCTTCGCCGAGCTCAACGCCCTGGCCCGCGACTACACCGGCCGCCCGTCGCCCCTCTACGAGGCCACGCGGCTCGCCGAGTTGGCCGGCGGCGCGCGGATCTTCCTCAAGCGGGAAGACCTCAACCACACCGGCTCGCACAAGATCAACAACGTCCTCGGTCAGGCGCTGCTCGCCAAGCGGATGGGCAAGACCCGCGTGATCGCCGAGACCGGCGCCGGCCAGCACGGCGTCGCGACCGCGACGGCCTGCGCGCTCCTCGGCCTGGAGTGCCTCATCTACATGGGCCGCGTGGACACCGAGCGCCAGGCGCTGAACGTGGCGCGGATGCGTCTGCTCGGCGCCGAGGTGGTCGCGGTGGAGACCGGTTCGGCCACCCTCAAGGACGCCATCAACGAGGCGTTGCGCGACTGGGTGACCAACGCCTACAACACCTACTACTGCTTCGGCACCGCCGCGGGGCCGCATCCGTTCCCGATGATGGTGCGCGACCTGCAGCGCATCATCGGGATGGAGGCTCGCGCGCAGATCCTCGATCGGGCCGGACGACTCCCGGATGCCGCGGTGGCTTGTGTCGGCGGCGGCTCCAATGCGATCGGGCTGTTCCATCCGTTCATCGATGACGCCGGGGTGCGGCTGGTGGGCTGCGAGGCCGGCGGCGACGGCGTGGAGACCGGTCGCCACGCGGCCACCTTCACCGGCGGCACACCGGGCGCCTTCCAGGGCGCCTACTCGTACCTGATGCAGGACGAGGACGGCCAGACCATCGAGTCGCACTCGATCTCCGCCGGACTGGACTACCCGGGCGTGGGCCCCGAGCACGCGTACCTGCGCGACCTCGGTCGGGCCGAGTACCGGCCGATCACCGACGCCGAGGCGATGGACGCGCTGTCGGTGCTGTCGCGGCGCGAGGGCATCATCCCGGCCATCGAATCGGCGCATGCCGTGGCCGGTGCACTGCAGTTGGGTCGAGAGCTGGGGGAGGGCGCGATCATCATCGTGAACCTGTCCGGTCGCGGCGACAAGGATGTCGACACCGCCGCCAAGTGGTTCGGCCTGTTCGACAAGCCGCAGTCGGAAGTCGAGTACGCCGCTGCGCTCGCAGCCCAGAAGAAGGCAGCACAGAACGAGTCTGAGAAGGAGACCGGCCGATGAGCCGTCACACCACCGCGCCATCCCGGTTGAGCGGACTGTTCGCGCAGTGCCGCGACGAGGGTCGCGCCGCGTTGATGGGCTATCTGCCCGTCGGCTTCCCGTCGCTCGACGAATCGCTGACCACCATGCGCACCATGGTCGACAGCGGCTGCGACGTGGTCGAGATCGGCGTCCCGTACTCCGATCCGGTGATGGACGGACCCACCGTGGCGCAGGCCGCGTTCGAGGCGCTGAACAACGGCGTGCGGGTGCGCGACCTCTTCGTCGCCGCCGAGACGGTGGCCGCCGCCGGCGCGCAGCCGGTGGTGATGACCTACTGGAACCTGGTGCTCAAATACGGCGTCGACGCCTTCGCGCGGGATCTGGCCGCCGCGGGCGGCGTCGGCATCATCACGCCCGACCTGATCCCGGAGGAGGCCGCCGCGTGGGAGGCCGCCTCCGACGCGCACGGCCTGGACAGGATCTACCTGGTGGCCCCGTCGTCGACGCCCGAGCGGCTCGCGATGACCGTGGAGCACTGCCGCGGATTCGTCTACGCGGCCTCGACCATGGGTGTCACGGGTGCGCGGGACTCGGTGTCGTCGATGGCGCCGGAACTGTGTGCCCGCGTGCGGGAGCACTCGGACATTCCGATCGGCGTGGGCCTGGGCGTGCGCAACGGCGCGCAGGCCGCGGAGATCGCCGAGTACGCCGACGGCGTGATCGTCGGCTCGGCGATCATCTCGGCGTTCCGTGCCGGCGGACAGGCCGGCGCGGCCAAGCTGGTCAGTGAACTCGCCGAGGGCGTGCGCGGCGAGGTGCGCTGACGTAAGTCCGTTAGGGTGGCACGCGTGAGCGACACGACCCTTCTGGCGTACATTCCGAGCCCGTCGCAGGGCGTATGGGAGGTGGGCCCGTTCCCACTGCGCGCGTATGCGCTGTGCATCATCGTCGGCATCGTCGTCGCGGTGTGGTGGGGCGATCGTCGGTGGCGGGCGCGCGGCGGCCAGCCCGGTGACGTGCTCGACGTGGCGCTGTGGGCGGTGCCGTTCGGCCTGATCGGTGGTCGGCTCTACCACGTCGCCACCGACTGGCATCGCTACTTCGGGGAGAACGGCCGGGGCTTCGGTGCCGCGGTCGCCATCTGGGACGGCGGCCTGGGCATCTGGGGCGCCGTCGCGTTCGGTGCGGTCGGCGCGTGGATCGGCTGCCGCTGGAAGGGCATCAAGCTGCCGTCCTTCGGCGACGCACTGGCCCCGGCGATCCTGCTGGCGCAGGCCATCGGCCGTCTCGGCAACTACTTCAACCAGGAGCTCACCGGCGGTCCCACCACCCTCCCGTGGGGCTTGGAGCTGTATGTGCGTCAGGACGGTGCGGGCAACACCGGGATCGCCCTGCCCGACGGCGTCTCCACCGGCGTGGTGCACAGCGTGGTCCATCCGACCTTCCTGTACGAGATGCTGTGGAACATCCTCGTGGTGATCGCGCTGGTGCTGCTCGATCGGCGTTTCCGGATCGGACACGGTCGTCTGTTCGCGCTGTACGTCGCCGGCTACTCCGCGGGCCGCTTCGGCATCGAGTTGCTCCGCACCGACTACGCCACCGAGATCCTCGGGGTGCGCATCAACGTCTTCACGTCCGCGATCGTCTTCCTGTGCGCGGCCCTGTACTTCGTGATGGCTCCGCGCGGCCGCGAGCTCGGCCTGTCGATGTACTGGCCGAAGCGGGCCGAGGAACTGGCCGCCGAGGGCGAGCTGGGTTACGTGCCGCCCGCCCTGGAAGACGACGAGGCCGACACCGCCGCCGAGGACCAGACGGACGCCGACGAACTCGAACCCGAGACCGACGAGCTCGAACCCGAGACAGACGAGCTCGAACCCGAGACCGACGAGCTCGAACCCGAGGCCGACGATCGTGATGCGTCGACCGTCTACACCTTCGAGTCCGATCCGGCCGCGCAGGTCGGCGGCATCGAGATCCGCGAGGTGATCGCCTCGGACGAGGATTCCTCGATGGTCGTGGTGGAATCGGCTGCCCAGGCCGAGACCGACGCAGCCGAATCCGACGCCGCCGACACCGATTCCGACGAACCCGACGTCGCCGACGACGCAGAACCCGAGGTGGACGGATCCAACCGGGAAGGTTCCGACGCGAAGGACTAGCCTTGGTCAGGTGACTCGTCGAACCAAGATCGTCTGCACCCTCGGACCCGCCACCAATACTCCAGAGCGCATCACCGAGCTCGTTGAAGCCGGCATGAACGTCGCCCGGATGAACTTCAGCCACGGCACCCACGAAGACCACCAGAGCGTGTACGAGGCGGTGCGCCAGGCCTCGGCGAACACCGGTCAGCCGGTCGGCATCCTCGCCGACCTGCAGGGTCCCAAGATCCGCCTGGGCTGGTTCGAGGACAACGGTCGCCCCAACGGCGCCGTCGACTGGAAGACCGGCGAACAGGTCCGTATCACCGTCGACGAGATCGTCGGCAACCACGACCGGGTCTCCACCACGTACAAGCAGCTCGCCCAGGATGCGGCGCCCGGTGACCGTCTGCTCGTCGACGACGGCAAGGTGGGCCTGGTGGTGGAGGGCGTCGAAGGCAACGACGTGGTGTGCCGCGTCACCGAGGGCGGCACGGTCAGCAACCACAAGGGCCTGTCCATGCCGGGCATGAAGATCTCGGTGCCGCCGCTGAGCGAGAAGGACATCGCCGACCTGGAGTTCGCGCTCGGACTGGGCGTGGACATCGTCGCGCTGTCGTTCGTCCGCAGCCCCGGCGACATCGAACTGGTCCACGAGGTGATGGACCGCGTGGGTCGTCGCGTGATGGTGGTCGCGAAGTTGGAGAAGCCGGAGGCCATCGAGAACCTGGAGGCCATCGTGCTGGCCTTCGACGCGATCATGGTGGCCCGCGGCGACCTCGGCGTCGAGATGCCGCTGGAGCAGGTGCCGCTGGTGCAGAAGCGCGCCATCCAGATCGCCCGCGAGAACGCCAAGCCGGTGATCGTGGCGACGCAGATGCTCGACTCGATGATCGAGAACTCGCGCCCGACGCGTGCGGAGGCCTCCGACGTGGCCAACGCGGTGCTCGACGGCGCGGACGCGGTGATGCTGTCCGGCGAGACCTCGGTGGGCGCGTTCCCGTTCGAGACGGTGCGGACGATGAGCTCCATCGTGGTCGCGGCGGAGGAGAGCCGCCGCGAGGTGCCGCCGCTCAAGCACGTGCCGCGCACCCAGCGGGGTGTGCTGAGCTACGCCGCGCGCGACATCGGCGAGCGGTTGAACGTCTCGGCCATCACCGTATTCACCGAGACCGGTGACACGGCACGACGGATCGCGCGCCTGCACTCGCGGCTCAAGCTGATGGCGTTCACCACCCGGGAGCTCACCCGCAACCAGCTGACCCTGTGCTGGGGCGTCGAGCCGTTCCTGGTGCCCAAGTCACCGTCGACCGACGCGATGATCGATCAGCTCGACGCGTTCTGCGAGTCCAATGGCATGGTCAAGCGCGGCTCCGTGGTGGTCGTCGTGGCGGGCGCACCGCCGCAGGTGCCCGGCTCCACCAACCTGTTGCACCTGCACCGCATCGGCGAGCAGGATCACTGACTCGGATAGGTTTGTGGGATGACCCGCAATCTGAACGACCCGAATCATCGGATCGCCTCCGAGGCCGAGGGCGGCGACTTGGCCAAGCTCCTCGAGCTCCTCGAGCTGGAGCAGCTCGAGGACGATCTGTTCGTCGGTCAGCACCCCGAGCAGAAGACCGCGCGCACCTTCGGCGGGCAGTTGCTCGGACAGGGCGTGATGGCCGCAGGCCGCACGCTCACCCGCGGGCATCCGCCGGTGCACGCGCTGCACGCGCACTTCATTCGCGGCGGCGACGTGAACAAGCCGATGGAATACCGTGTGCAGCGGTTCCGCGACGGTAAGGCGTTCGCCAACCGTCAGGTCACCGCGATGCAGGACGGTGCGGAGGTGTTCACCATGCTGGTGGCCTTCCAGGACAACAACGCAGGCCTCGAGCACGCCGTGGAGATTCCGCTGGTGCCGTACCCGGAGGAGCTGCCGGCGCTCGGCGAGCACTTCAAGGGCTACGAGGAGCAGGTCGCGCTGTTCGTCAACGCGCTGCACCCGATCGACATCCGGTTCGCCAACGACCCCACGTGGAAGATGAAGGATGCGGGCGAGACCCTCACGCACAACCGCGTGTGGATGAAGACCGACGGCGACATGCCCGACGATCCGCTGCTGCACGTCGCGGCGATGGCCTACGCGTCGGACACCACGGTGCTCGACTCGATCATCACCACGCACGGCCTGTCGTGGGGGATGGATCGGCTGTTCGCGGCCACGGTCAACCATTCGATGTGGTTCCACCGCGAGTTCCGCTTCGACGACTGGCTGCTGTACGCCACCGAATCGCCGGTGGCCGCCGGATCGCGCGGCATCGGTTCGGGTCGCTTCTTCATGCGCGACGGCACGCTCGCCACGTCGGTGGTGCAGGAAGCGCTGATCAAGTACTTCCCGCCGCGCAACTGATGAACGAGTCGCGGGGGCCGGCGATCGAGTACTTCCAGCCGCCCGGACCGTATGTGCCCCGCAACAGTTGGCGACGGCGCTCGGACACCTGGGTGTGGGTGGTGAGCATCCTCGCGGGGGTGCTGCTGGCCGCGGCGGCGGTGACCGCATTGATCGTCGGCATGCGCAACCACGACGCCGCGACCCCGGATCGAGAATCCGGGGCCGCGACCGTCTACCCGTCCGTGGTCACTTCAGTGGTCGGTCCACCGGGACGTTGACCCAGCTCGGGTTCTTCGGATCGATCTCGATGAACTGCGGACCGAACTTCGAGTTCCACATCGCCGGACCCAGCGGAAGAGCCTTGGGTGCGTTGAGGGAGTAGATGTCGATGCGCAGTCGGTCGCCCGGGCGCAGGGCGGCCTGCGTCGGGGTCATCGGGATGTCGAGCGCGATCACCTGACCGGGGCGGACCGGCTGATACTTGTCGATGGACAGGTAGAGGAACGGATCCACCAGGTCGCCGTTGGCGGCGAACTGGCTGCGGGAACGGTCCACCGCGCGCAGTGACACCATCAGCTGGCCCATCGAGACCACCTGCGACCGACCGTCCGGCGACACGATGTTCACCGTGGCGTGCCAGTAGCCGTCGGTGGCCTGCAGTCGCTGGTTGAGATGGATACCCGGCCAGCCGGACAGGCGCGTGGTCTTGGTGACCGGCGCGGAGGTGAAGGTCTGCGCGGACAGTTCGGCGAACCGGTTGTCCCGACCGCAGAAGTCCAGCAGCGCCGTCACGCCGGCGGCGCCCTGCGCGCCGTCCTTGCCGCACACGTTACTCAGACCGGGCGTCACCACGCGGGTGGCCCGGGTGGTGGGCGCCGACGACGACAGCGAGCCGTCCCCGGCCACCGGGGTCGACACCGAGCGCGACGGTTTGCCGGTCAGGTACTGCCGCTGATGGGTGTAGCCGGGCAGCGGGAACGACGGTCCCTGCACGAAGTTGTCCCGCGGCATGGAGGCCAGCGTCGCCGGCGAGTACCGGTCGATGCCGTTGTCGATGCCCTTGAGCCAGCGGTCGTACCAGGCGCGGGCGAGCACGTTCATCTTCGGCGGATTGCCGGGCGTGCCCAGCTGCGCGCCGGTGGTGACGTGGTAGCCGTCGTCCATGATCAGCTTCTTCTGGCTGTCCGGCAGCTTCGAGAGCCCGGAGAGCAGGCGGGCCTCGCTGTTGGTGAACAGGTCGTTCCAGCCGCCGATGGCGAAGGTGGGCGTGGTGACCGTGGACAGGTCGGTGTGGAGCGAGGCACGACGATTCGAGTCCGCGCTCAGCAGGGCGCGGGTCTCACCGGTGACCTGACCCGGGTGCTGCACGGTCAGCGCCTGCAGCATCACGTCGAAATAGGTCAGCGGGTCCTTGGCGCGGTCGCCGAGCCACTTCCAGTCGAAGGTGCCGTTCAGCATGGACGCCACGTTCGGGATCATCTTGCTGGTGTTGACCAGCGCCAGCCACATGGACAGGAAGCCGGCGCCCACGCCGCCGCCCGGGGCCACCACGTCGCGCAGAATGTCGGCGCCGGGCACCACCGGGAAGATGGCGCCGAGCTTGCCGGGGCGATCGGAAGCCGCCTGCAGCTGGTTGATGGCCGAGTACGACGCGCCGGCCATGCCGATCTTGTCGGTGGACCAGCGCTGCTTGCCGACCCAGTCGATCACCTCGACGGTGTCCTTGCGTTCCCGCTCGCCGAAGACCTGCCAGGTGCCCTGCGAGAAGCCGGTGCCGCGCACGTCCACCACCAGCATGTTGTAGCCGGAGCGGATCAGCTTGGGATCGTAGGAGAAGCTGGTGGCGAAGCCGCTGCGCAGCGAGCCGACGAGTTCGTTGTAGCCGGAGAGCACGGTGCCCTGCAGGTTGATCGCATTCAGCAGTTCGATCAGCTGCGGCATGAGGACCGGGTAGTTCACCACTTCGGCGGCCAGCGCGCTCACCATCTTGGTGTAGGGCGTCATGTTGACGATGGTGGGCAGCTTCTTGTCGATCGGCTTGCCCGCCTGATTCGCCGGTCGGATCAGGTTGCCGCGCAGCACGGTGCCGTCGCTCATCTTGATCGGCACGTCCGGCGTCACCGCGTAGCCGGGGTACTTCTGCGGGCCCTCGGCGGTGCGCGTCCACTTGGCGCCGAGTGCGCCGAAGACCGCGGCGTCGGCGGTCGCCGCTGACGTCGGCCACAGGCCGGCACCGGCCGCGATGAGCAGCGGGATCAGGAACACCGCGAAGGATCGGAAGAGCCTTCGCCGAACTGTACGAACCATGTGATGAACAACTCCCCAAAGTCGTTGTGTGAAGCAACCTGTCAAGTTTCTGTGACGTAACTTAGCGGACGGTGAAACAAAAGTCGATGGTGTGCTTCATCGGGCGGGTGTCGGAGCCCGATTACCGGTGGACCCGAGCCGGGCCGTACACTTCTGTCTCGTCGCACGCTCGCGTGCGTTCGCACACCAGCCCCGGTGGCGAAATTGGCAGACGCGCCGCACTCAAAATGCGGTCTCGAAAGGGGTGCCGGTTCGAGTCCGGCCCGGGGCACACGTTTCCGGCGTGGTCGACGACCGCGCTCACCACCGCTGAACCGGGAGAGTGCAGGGCGATGAGCCAAGCCGGGTCCGCACCGGACCAGCCGCACGCACATCGCGTGGTCGTCGCCGAAGACGACTCCCTGATCCGCATGGATCTGTGCGAGATGCTGCGCGACGAGGGCTACGACGTCGTCGGTGAGGCCCCGAACGGTCAGGTGGCCGTCGATCTCACCGAGTCGCTGCTCCCCGATCTGGTGATCATGGACATCAAGATGCCGGTGCGCGACGGCATCGATGCGGCCAGCGAGATCGCCCGTCGTCGGCTCGCCCCCGTGGTGATGCTGACTGCGTTCTCGCAGCGGGACTTCGTCGAACGGGCCCGCGACGCCGGCGCCATGGCCTACCTGGTGAAGCCGTTCAACCAGTCGGACCTGGTGCCCGCCATCGAGGTGGCGCTCAGCCGTTTCCGGGAGCTGCGGGCGCTGGAAGCGGAAGTGGCCGGCATCAACGAGCGTTTCGAGACGCGCAAGCTCATCGAGCGGGCGAAGGGTCTGCTGATGGAGAAGCAGGCGCTGACCGAGCCGGAGGCGTTCCGGTGGATTCAGACCAATGCGATGGACCGGCGCGTCACCATGAAGGCGGTGGCGCAGGTGGTGGTCGAGACCCTCGGCGGCGACGCGCCGTCGGTCTGACCGGCCCGCCTCACCCGCCCGCCCGAACCGTCGTACCGGCTCACTACACTCGGACGATGTGAGCCCAGCGCAGACGTCCTCCAGTCCCAGTACCCGCGGCACGTCGGAGAAGCGGCCGACGCTGATGCTGCTCGACGGCCATTCCCTGGCCTATCGCGCCTTCTTCGCGCTGCCCGCGGAGAACTTCAAGACCAATACCGGGCAGTCGACCAACGCGGTCTACGGCTTCACGTCGATGCTGATCAACCTGCTGCGCGACGAGGAGCCCAGTCACATCGCGGCGGCCTTCGACGTCTCGCGCAAGACCTTCCGGTCGGAGATGTTCCCCGACTACAAGGCGCAGCGGTCGTCGTCGCCCGACGAGTTCCGCGGCCAGGTGGATCTCACCAAGGACGTGCTCGACGCGATGGGCATCCCCGTGATGGCGATCGACGGCTTCGAGGCCGACGACGTGATCGCCACGCTCGCCACGCAGGCCGACGCGGCGGGCTACCGCGTCCTGGTGGTGACCGGCGACCGCGATGCGCTGCAGCTGGTCAACGACAACATCACCGTGCTCTACCCCAAACGCGGCGTCTCCGAACTGACCCGCTTCACTCCGGAAGAGGTGGAGAAGAAGTACGGACTGACCCCGGCGCAGTACCCGGACTACGCGGCGCTGCGCGGCGACCCGAGCGACAACCTGCCCGGCATCCCCGGCGTCGGCGAGAAGACCGCCGCCAAGTGGATCCGCGAGTACGGCTCGTTCGAGGAACTGGTCAACCGGGCCGACGAGGTGCGCGGCAAGGTCGGCGACTCCCTGCGGGAGAACCTGGCCGGCGTGATCATGAACCGTCGTCTCACCGAGCTGGTCCGTGACATGGACCTGCCGCAGGGGCCCGACGAGCTGGCACTGCACGGGTGGGACCGCGACCGTATCCACCGACTGTTCGACGACCTCGAGTTCAAGGTGCTGCGCGACCGTCTGTTCTCCACGCTCACCTCGTCCGAGCCCGAAGCCGAAGCCGGTTTCGAGGTCTCCGGCACGCGGCTGGGCGCGGGGGAGGTCGCCGCGTGGCTGACCGAGCACGCGCAGACCGGCCGCAGCGGGCTCGCGGTGACCGGCGCCGCCCGCGTGGTGGGTTCGGAGGCGACGGCCGTCGCGATCGCCGCCGCCGACGGCGAGGCCGCCTACCTCGACCCGATCGCGCTGACCTCCGAGGACGATCAGGCGCTCGGCGCCTGGCTGGCCGATCCGGAGCGGCTCAAGGCCGTGCACGAGGTCAAGTGGGCGATCCATGCGCTGCACGGCCGCGGATGGACGCTGGCCGGGGTCACCTCGGACACCGCGTTGGCCGCCTACCTGGTGCGGCCCGGTCAGCGCACCTTCAATTTGGACGATCTGGCGCTGCGCTACCTGCGGCGGGAACTGAAGGACGATGCGGGCGGCGACGACGGCCAGCTCTCGCTGCTCGACGGCGACGAAGACGAGCTCGCGGCGTCGAACCAGTTGATGCTGTCCGCGCAGGCCGTCGCCGAACTCGCCGACACCCTGGACACCGAACTCGAACGCATCGAGTCGGTGCCGTTGCTGCGCGACATGGAACTGCCGCTCGCCTTCGTGCTCGCCGAGTTGGAGACCACCGGAATCGCGGTCGACGTCGCACAACTGCAGGAGCTGGAGCGCGGTTTCGCGCAGCGCGTGCGCGACGCGGCCGAGGCGGCCTACGAGGTGATCGGGGAGCAGGTGAACCTCGGCTCGCCCAAGCAGCTGCAGGTGGTGCTCTTCGACAAGCTCGACATGCCGAAGACCAAGAAGACCAAGACCGGCTACACCACCGACGCCGATGCGCTCGCCTCGCTGTACGAGAAGACCGAGCACCCGTTCCTCAAGTATCTGCTGGAGCATCGGGACGCGACGCGCCTGAAGGTGACCGTCGACGGCCTGCTCAAGACCGTCGCCGACGACGGCCGGATCCACACCACGTTCAACCAGACGGTCGCCGCGACCGGGCGGCTCAGCTCCACCGAGCCGAACCTGCAGAACATCCCGGTCCGCACCGACGCCGGACGGCAGATCCGCGGCGGCTTCGTGGTCGGCGAGGGCTACGAGTGCCTGATGACCGCCGACTACTCGCAGATCGAGATGCGCATCATGGCGCACCTGTCCGGCGACGAAGGCCTGATCGAAGCCTTCAACACCGGCGAGGACCTGCACAATTTC
This sequence comes from Gordonia alkaliphila, assembly GCF_039542465.1. Taxonomy (NCBI): domain Bacteria; kingdom Bacillati; phylum Actinomycetota; class Actinomycetes; order Mycobacteriales; family Gordoniaceae; genus Gordonia; species Gordonia alkaliphila. Next base: position 152,284 of record NZ_BAABIE010000006.1, read on the forward strand.
GTCGGCTCGCGGGCCTTCGGCGTGCCGATCGACGAGGTGGACGCGCAGATGCGGCACCGGGTCAAGGCGATGTCGTACGGCCTGGCTTACGGGCTGTCGGCGTTCGGTCTGGCCGCCCAGCTCGGCATCAGCCGGGACGAGGCGCGCGATCAGATGGACCAGTACTTCGCGCGGTTCGGCGGGGTCCGCGACTACCTGCACGAGGTGGTGGTCGAAGCCCGCACCAAGGAGTACACCGAGACCCTGTTCGGGCGACGCCGCTACCTGCCGGACCTCAACTCCGACAACTTCCAGCGCCGCCAGGCCGCCGAACGGATGGCCCTCAACGCACCGATCCAGGGCAGCGCCGCCGACATCATCAAGGTGGCGATGATCAACGTGGCGCGCCGCCTCGATGCCGAGGGCTTGGCGTCCCGGATGCTGCTGCAGGTGCACGACGAACTGGTCGTCGAGATCGCCGCGGGGGAGCGGGACACGGTGGAGCAGTTGGTCCGCGAGGAGATGGGCGGCGCCATCGCACTGTCGGTGCCGCTGGACGTCTCGGTCGGCTTCGGTCGGTCCTGGGACGACGCGGCACATTAGGCCATGCCGGTTATCTCGGGTTGACAACGGATGACCGTTTAAGCTCTGGGAATGTTCGCGGATCGAGTCAACACCCGTTTCGGGCCGTACCAGCTGCAACAGCTGTTGGGCCGCGGTGGCATGGGCGAGGTGTATCGCGCGTACGACACCGGCAAGCAGCGGACGGTGGCGCTGAAGCTGCTGCGCGCCGACCTGGCGCGTGACCCCGTCTATCGCGAGCGATTTCGGCGCGAATCGATGGTCGCGGCTCGTCTCGGCGAGCCGCACGTGATCCCCATCCACGACTGGGGCGAGATCGACGGCCTCCTGTACATCGACATGCGGCTGGTGCAGGGGCCGGATCTACGGAAAGTCCTGCGGACCGAGCAGCGCCTGGCCCCGGCGCGGGCCGTGGCCATCACCGAGCAGATCGCCTCGGCATTGGACGCGGCGCACGCGGGCGGACTGGTCCACCGCGACATCAAGCCGGAGAACATCTTGGTGGGCGATCGCGACTTCGCCTACCTCGTGGACTTTGGAATCGCTGCCGCGCAGGCGGATACGCGTCTCACCCAGGTGGGGTCCGCGATCGGTTCGGTGGCCTACATGGCACCGGAATTGTTCGACGGCGCGCCCGCGAGCCCGGCCAGCGACGTGTATGCGCTGACCTGCGTGTTGTGCGAGGCCCTGACGGGGCGAGCGCCGTTTCCGGCGCCGCCGCCCGTCGCCAGTGCGGTGGTGCCGGGCGTGCCACAGGCAGTAGATGCGGTGCTCGCGCGCGGGCTGGCGCGGGATCCGTCGATGCGGTTCGGCAGCGCCGGCGAGTTGGCGGCCGCGGCGCGGGCGGCGCTGTCCACGCCGGAGAGCGCGCGTGCCCACACGATGGTGGCCCCGCCGCCCGATCGGGGCGTTCCGGGTGTGGACTACCCGGGCCCGCCACCGCCACCTCCGCGGTCGAAGTCGGTGGTGCCGGCGCTGATCGCCGTCGTGGGCACCGTGGTGGTGTTGGCGGCGGCGGCGCTGGTGGCGCTGATGATGCTGTCGGGGCGCGACGCCGACGAGGCGGCATCCGCCCCAGCGGACGCGGGGCAGCCACTGACGTCGTCGGCGACGGTGCAGCAGGTGCCGACACCCTTGTCGAACACACCCGTTTCGGCCGCGCCGCCGACGTCGCCCACGGTGCGCACGTATCCGGCGCCCACGCCGCACATCACCGCGAGTGCCGATCCGTCGGCCCCGGGGTACATCCCGCCGCCGCCTCCGCTCGACTCTGCGCGATATTTCGCTCAGTTCGGGGCGTTCAACACTCTGGATGCAGCCCGCGCCAGCTCATCGGAGCACTACGGCGCCGTGGTGGTCGACGGCTATGTGGTGGGAAGCAGCAGCAGGTACGTCGTGGTGCGCGCGACCACTTCGTGGGATGAGGCGGAGCGTGTGTGCGCCAAGTTCGCGGAAGGTCAGTGCTATCCGCGTGAGCGCGCCCGATAGTAGGCAACCGTCGGGTAGGTTCAGTTCTCGAACTCACCGGTACCTGGGCCGGTGGCCGAGGGAGGAGCTGCCGGTGCTGCGCGGATCATTGCGACCCTTCGCCGCACTGCTCGCGATCCTGGTGATGCTGGTGGCGACGTCGTGCACCAACGACGAATCGGCGCTCGACGTCCAGCCGATCACCGTGCAGGTCGGCGAGCAGCCGGCCATCGCCGCGCTGGTTCCGCCGAAGATCGCGAGCAGCGGCGTACTGCGGGTGGGTACCAACCCGCCGTACCAGCCCAACGAGTTCAAGAACCCGCAGGGCAAGATCGTCGGTTTCGACATCGACGTGATGGAGGCGATCGCCGCCGTCCTGGGCGTGCAGCCGAAGTTCTTCGAGTCCGACTTCGACAAGATCATCCCGGCCATCCAGGCCGGCACCTTCGACATCGGCATCTCGTCGTTCACCGACACACTCGAGCGGGAGAAGCAGGTCGACTTCGTCACCTACTACCGGGCCGGTGTGCAGTGGGTGCAGCGGGCCGGTGACAACGTCGACCCGGATAACGCCTGCGGGCTGCGGGTGGGCGTGCAGGCGACCACCGTCGAGGACACCGACGAGGTGCCGGCCAAGAGCGCGGCCTGCGTGGCCGCCGGCAAGCCGCCGATCGAGAAGGAGAAGTTCGACGCCCAGGACCAGGCGGTCACCGCGCTGCTGCTGGGCAAGATCGACGCCTTCTCCGCCGACTCGCCGGTGAGCGCCTACGCGGTGACCAAGGTCGCCAAGATCGGTGAAGACCTGGAACTGGTCGGCCCGATCTACGACGCGGCCCCGTACGGCATTCCGCTCCCGAAGGGCTCGTCGCTCGGACCCGCGGTGCAGCAGGCCATGCAATACCTGATCGACAACGGCTACTACCGGCAGATCGCCGAGCATTGGGGAGTCGAAGCCGGAATGATCGAGACCTCGCAGATCAACGGAGCGCAATCATGAGCCCCACACCGAGTGAATCCGCACCGGATTCGGCTGAGTTCGAGGCCGCGGAACCGGGACCCGCGCCGATCAAAGCGGTGCCGCTGCGTCATCCGGGGCAGTGGATCGCCGCGGTCATCATCCTGATCCTCGCCGGACTGTTCATCTACGGTGCGGCGACCAACGAGGCCTACCGGTGGTCGACCTACGCCGACTATCTGTTCGACACGCGGATCATCGAGGCGGCCGGTTGGACGCTCGCGCTCACCGTGCTCGCGATGATCCTGGGCGTGGTGCTCGGTGTGATCTTCGCCGTGATGCGCCTGTCGTCGAACCCGGTGCTGCGCTCGGTGGCGTGGCTGTACCTGTGGGTCTTCCGCGGCACCCCGGTGTACGTCCAGTTGGTCCTGTGGGGTCTGTTCGGCTCGATCTACAAGCAGATCGACCTCGGCATCCCGTTCGGACCGCAGTTCTTCCACATCGACGTGCAGTCGATCAACGCGGCGTTCCTGTTCGCGGTGATCGGCCTCGGCCTCAACGAGGCCGCGTACATGGCCGAGATCGTGCGCGCCGGTATCGCGTCGGTCAACGAGGGGCAGATGGAGGCGTCGGTGGCGTTGGGCATGACGTGGACGCAGACCATGCGCCGCGTCGTGCTGCCGCAGGCCATGCGGGTGATCATTCCGCCGACCGGCAACGAACTGATCAGCATGCTGAAAACCACCTCACTGGTCACCGCCATACCCTTCTCGCTGGAGTTGTACGGACGCCAGCGCGACATCTCCAGCCTCAACTTCCAGCCGATCCCGATGCTGCTGGTGGCGTCCACCTGGTACCTGGCGGTCACCAGCATCCTGATGATCGGCCAGCACTACCTGGAGAAGCATTACTCCAAGGGGGCCAGCCGCATGCTGAGTGACGATCAACTCGCCGAGCTCGCCCGCGCCGAGGCGACGGAGGGCGGCCGATGAGCGCGACGCCCATGGTGCAGGCCGAAAGCGTCTGCAAGAACTTCGGCGCCCTGCAGGTGCTGCGCGGGATCTCGCTGGAAGTCCAGCACGGCGAGGTCGCGTGCCTGATCGGGCCGTCGGGGTCCGGCAAGTCGACGTTCCTGCGCTGCGTCAATCACTTGGAGAAGGTGAACGCCGGACGGTTGCGGGTCGACGGTGATCTCATCGGCTACCGCGAGCGGGGCGGCAAGCTCTACGAGATGAGTCCGCGCGATGCGGCGCGTCAGCGTCGCGACATCGGCATGGTGTTCCAGCACTTCAACCTGTTCCCGCACCGCACGGTGCTGGCGAACGTGATCGAGGCGCCGATCCTGGTGAAGGGGCAGTCGCGCGACGAGGCCGTCGCGCGGGCCGTGGACCTGCTCGACAAGGTGGGCCTGGCCAACAAGGCCGACGCCTATCCGGCGCAGCTGTCCGGCGGTCAGCAGCAGCGCGTCGCGATCGCGCGGGCGCTCGCCATGGATCCGAAGCTGATGCTGTTCGACGAGCCCACTTCGGCGCTCGACCCGGAACTCGTCGGCGACGTGCTGGCGGTGATGCGCGACCTCGCGCAGGCCGGCATGACCATGCTGGTGGTGACCCACGAGATGGGCTTCGCCCGCGAGGTGGCCGATCAGTTGGTGTTCATGGCCGACGGCGTGGTGGTGGAGCGCGGCGATCCGCGGGAGATGCTGGAGAACCCGCAGCACGAGCGGACCAAGACCTTCCTGTCCAAACTGCTCTGAGCCTCGGGTCGCGGTACGACCAGATCATTGGGATTGTCCCAATCTCCCAGTACGATCGGAGTCATGGACACGACTACGCGGGAAATCGGGGAGCGGATTCGGCGTGCCATGACCCCGGGCATGACACAGCGCGACCTGGCAGACCAGGCCGGGATGACGCCGGACGCTCTGTCCCGTGCGCTGAACGGGCACCGTGGATTCGCGACTGTCGAGCTGATTGGTATCGCCGATCTGCTCGACGTCGATCTTCAGTGGCTTGCGACCGGTCGCCACGATCCGCGTCAGGCCAGGTTGGTCGCGCGACACGATTGGGATGCCGCGTCCGGCCGACGGGTCAACGGCGGACACAGTATCGACATTGAGTTGTTGACTCCGGTCCTCGAGCTCTACCACCAGGCGTATCCGGCAGGAGTGCCGTCGAGTAGGAAGCTGCCGAGCAAGGCTACAGACGTTCGCGAACGGCTGGGTGCCGATTTTGTCATACAGTTCGCCGAGCGGGTTGAGGCGGTGTTCGAGGTGGACGTCGTTCGATTGCCATCGCTGAACACCGCATACTCGACGATGCTGGAGGGCGAACGAGGCCTCGTCGCGTTGGTCGCCGAAGTGCACTGGTACCGCAACAACTGGTCGCTCGCTCATGAGCTCGGCCATCTCGCCTTGGGGCATTCGGCGGCGGATGTGTCCGAGGAGGAAGCTCAGCGGCAAGAGGCCGAGGCGAACAAGTTTGCGGAGAATCTGCTGCTGCCTCGCGAGCTGATGAATGGCGTCGGTTGGGCAGCGATGAGTCGATCGGAGTTGGCGACGTTCCTCTGGCGGCATGGCGTGTCGACGAAAGCGCTGAAGAATCGGATCGCCTACCTGAAGATTGCCGTGCGGGCGGACGTCCTCGAAGCACTCGAGCTGTCGACGCCGAAACTTCTGACGGCGTATCTGCCTGCGGACCCCGAGGATCCGCACGCGTTTGCCCGACGAGAACAGGATTCGGCTGCGCGGCGGTTTCCGCTCGGACTCCTCGACACGTTGACCAGACGCGTAGCCGAAGGTCGCGTCGCACCGGAACAGCTCGCGTGGGCGCTGGGCGTGCCGGTGGAGACCGTCGAACCCGACGACGAAGCACTGGCCGATCAGTACTTCCGCGACATGGCGCACCGTGCGCCGTCGAAGGCTTCGGTCGAGCGGGCGGCGACGCAACCTGCCTCATGACGATTCACTGGTCGCTTCTGACGACGAAGAAGGAAGCGCGTTGTCTGCAGTCCTTCACCTGCATGGATCCCACGACTCGAGGGGGCCGTCCCTGGGAACATCAAGCCCAGGCAGTGCTGCGGAGATCGGGTGCGAATCTTCCTGCTGCTTGCTTCATTGTGGTGGGAGAAGAACACGGCACGCACGTCGCCGCGTGCATGTTGGAGGCCGTCGCACGCGGGAAGGACCTCGAAGTCTTCGTCTTCTGTGCGGCGGTGGGTGTTGATCATCGCTGGCGCGGAGGGGAGACGGCGAATCGTTTGATTGACGAAGTGGTCCGCGAATGTCGACGCCGCGCACGTGACGCGGGGTGCGAGACGATGTCGATCCGAGGAAAGATCGGCGTCCAGAACGCCGCCAGTCAGTTCCTGGCGAAACGATTCGGTCTCGAGCCGGACCCCGAATACGACGATTTCTATCAGTACTGGTTCTGTACGGTCGCAGTCGACGCGTGACCCGGCTGGTCGGGCCCGCTCAGGCCGGCTTGTGGCAGGCGAAGATCGCGGTGCCCGGGAACAGGGCGCCGCGCAGCGGGGACCACTGACCCCATTCAGCGTCCAGGTCGTCGGGCCACTCCGGCTCGACGATGTCGTCGAGCACCAGGCCGGCGGCCACGATCTCCCGCACCCGATCGCCGATGGTGCGGTGGTGTTCCACGTAGGAGATGTTCCCGTCGTCGTCGACCTCCGAGTACGGCGTGCGGTCGAAGTACGACAGGGTCACCGTGAGCCCCTCCGGGCCGGGATCGTCGAGGAACATCCAGCGCATCGGGTGGTTGGTGGCGAACACCCAGCGGCCGCCCGGCCGCAGCACGCGGGCCGCCTCCGCCATCGCCCGCGCCGAGTCGGCGACGAACGGGATCGCGCCGAACGCCGACGTCATCAGGTCGAAGCTGTTGTCGGCGAAGGGAAGTCGTTCCGCGCCGGCCCGCACCAGCGGCACCGGGGCGGGATCGTCGGCCATCGCGGCGACGGCGTGCGCGAGCATGCCGATGGACACGTCCAAGCCGACCACTCGGGCGCCCTGGGCGGCCATCCACCGCGCGCACGGCGCGGAGCCGCAGCCGACCTCCAGCACGTCCAGGCCGGCGACGTCGCCGAGGAGTCGCACCTCTTCTTCGCGGAGGCGTTCCGGGCCCCAGACGAAGTCGCCGCCGGGCACCTCGTTGCCCAGGAACACGCCGTGCTCGGCCTGGTAGTCGTCGGCTTGCTCGTCCCACCACGAACGGCTGGCCGCTTCGCTGGTCGCCGAATCGAGGTCGCCGAGCACCCTGGGCGGCCGCGGTGCAGGAGTGGTCATGGCCCCCCAGTGTAGGTGCCCGAGTGTGGGTGACCGGCACTAGAAGGGCGCCTCGACCACGACATCACGCGCGGCGTCGCCGTCCCAGCGGCGTATCGCGGTGAAGGCGACGGGCTGATCCGTCCGGTCCAGCAGCTCCAGGGCCGCGCCGACCTGGTCGCCGGTGAGGCGGCGCGCCAGCGTCATGTGAGCGGTCCATCGGCCGGGGCGGGTGTGGCCGAAGGTCTGTGTGGCGTAGGCGTCGAGCGCTGCCGCGGCCTGCGCGTGCAGGGCGAGCAGTGCCGCGTTCGGCACCACGGCGACGGCCAGCGTGTAGCGACCGCGCCCGGGCAGCGCCACCGGCGGCCCCAGGTGGGCGGCGAGGGGGAGATGCGTCGCGAGTTCGGGGAGCAGGGCGTCGACGTCGGATGCGATTCGGGGCGCTGCGATCAGCGTGCAATGCGGGCGATCGGTCGGGGAGGCGGGCCGTCGCACCGCACGCAGGCCGGCGGCGGCGAGCCGATCCCAGGCGGCGCGCAGCACGGCGTCGGTCTCCGGGCCGGGGAGCAGTTCGAGGGAATGGGCCACGAGACGCCTTTCGGTAGGACGGTGCACCGAGCGTGCGTTCGGCCCCGTTTGTGCAGCGCAGAGGTGGTGGAGTAGCCTTGCTGGTGCGTGTCTTCGATACGCGCATCCGGCTCCGTTGACCGTAACTCTTACCGGTGACGATCGCGGGGCTGGGCCAGTAATCGGTAAAACGGTCGCTACCTGCAGTAATGCGGCCGTGGAAACCGCCACAACCTACTTACCTGTCCGGAGCAACTCACCACATGTCGTCCCCCACGATCACCTCGCCGCAAGTAGCCGTCAACGATATCGGCTCGGCTGAGGACTTCCTCGCTGCCATCGACTCCACGATCAAGTACTTCAACGATGGCGACATCGTCGAGGGCACCATCGTCAAGGTCGATCGCGACGAGGTGCTGCTTGACATCGGCTACAAGACCGAGGGTGTCATCCCCTCGCGCGAGCTGTCGATCAAGCACGACGTCGACCCGAGCGAAGTCGTCACCGTCGGTGACGAGGTCGAAGCCCTCGTTCTCACCAAGGAGGACAAGGAAGGCCGCCTGATCCTGTCCAAGAAGCGCGCACAGTACGAGCGCGCCTGGGGCACCATCGAGGAGCTCAAGGAGAAGGACGAGGCCGTCAAGGGCACCGTCATCGAGGTCGTCAAGGGCGGCCTGATCCTCGACATCGGCCTGCGCGGCTTCCTCCCGGCTTCGCTGGTGGAGATGCGTCGCGTCCGCGACCTGCAGCCGTACATCGGCAAGGAGGTCGAGGCCAAGATCATCGAGCTCGACAAGAACCGCAACAACGTGGTCCTGTCGCGTCGCGCATGGCTCGAGCAGACCCAGTCCGAGGTCCGCAGCGAGTTCCTGAACAAGCTGGCCAAGGGGCAGGTCCGCAAGGGCGTCGTGTCCTCGATCGTCAACTTCGGCGCGTTCGTCGATCTCGGCGGCGTCGACGGCCTGGTGCACGTCTCCGAGCTGTCGTGGAAGCACATCGATCACCCGTCCGAGGTCGTGGCCGTGGGCGACGAGGTCACCGTGGAGGTCCTCGACGTCGACATGGATCGCGAGCGCGTCTCCCTGTCGCTCAAGGCGACGCAGGAAGACCCGTGGCGTCAGTTCGCCCGCACCCACGCGATCGGTCAGATCGTGCCGGGCAAGGTCACCAAGCTGGTGCCGTTCGGTGCGTTCGTCCGCGTCGAAGAGGGCATCGAGGGCCTGGTGCACATCTCGGAGCTGGCCGAGCGCCACGTCGAGGTTCCGGACCAGGTCGTCGCAGTCGGCGACGACGCGATGGTCAAGGTCATCGACATCGACCTCGATCGTCGTCGTATCTCGCTGTCGCTGAAGCAGGCCAACGAAGACTACACCGAAGAGTTCGATCCGTCGAAGTACGGCATGGCCGACAGCTACGACGATCAGGGCAACTACATCTTCCCCGAGGGCTTCGACGCCGAGACCAACGAATGGCTCGAAGGCTTCGACGCGCAGCGTGAAGAGTGGGAAGGCCGGTACGCCGAGGCGGAGCGTCGTCACAAGATGCACACCGCTCAGATGGAGAAGTTCGCAGCGGCTGCTGCCGAGGCGGAGAACGCCGGCGACTACTCCAGCTCCACCGGTGGCTCGTCCTCGAGCTCCTCGTCGAGCTCGTCCAGCAGCAGCTCGGCTCCGGCCGGCGGCTCGCTGGCCAGCGATGAGCAGCTCGCTGCTCTCCGCGAGAAGCTGACCGGCGGCAACTGACCCGGTAGCTGACAGCTAGCACAGAACCCCCGGTCCGCTTCGGCGGCCGGGGGTTCTGGCATCTCGGTTCGGGGTGCCGAATCGGCTGGCGAACCGTCGGGCGGCCCGGTCCGTTGCTGGTCAACCCGAAGCCGTCGCGCCTTCCTGACGATGCCGCCTGGTAAAACAACGGCGTCCTGGCGCTCACCGACGACGTATATGCAGTGGCGGCCGCCAGGACGCCGTTGTTTTACCGATGCACCGGTCAGTCGGCGACGGTGATCCGCACCCGCGCGGGGCGGCCGGGATCGACGGTCGCGTGGAGGCCCTCCGCGGCGCCGGGCAGGCGGGGGAAGCCGGAAGCGGAGAGGAGTTCGGCGGCGCGGGCGGCGGCCGCCTGATCGGCCACCGTCACCTCGACGTCGATCACCGGGACCGCGGACGCGGCGCTCGGGTCGGCGGTGGGGCCGACGTGGTCGATCTTCGTGGCGGTCGCGCCCAGGATCGCCCACAGGCGGTTCACGACGCGCGCGCCGACGGCCGCCCACGTCTCGTCGGCGTCCACCGCGTCGGTGGGCAGCGGTGCGGGGGCGCCCGCAAGGTGGTTGTCGCGCAACGGAATCAGACGCTCGGTCCACACCTGCAGTGCTTGGGCCGCCAGCTCGTCGGGGGTCCCGGAGTTGTCCAGCCAGATGTCGGCGACGGCGCGGCGCTGCTCGTCGGTGGCCTGCGCGTCGATCCGCGCGCGGGCGTCGTCGGCATCCATGCCGCGCAAATTCACCAGCCGGTCCAGGCGGAGGTCGGCGTCGGTGTGCACCACGATCACCGCGTCGTAGAACGGCGCCATGTGGCCTTCGACGAGGAGCGGGACATCGTGCAGGATCACCGCGTCGGCGGGCGCGGCGTCGTTCAGCTCCTGGGTGCGCGCCCCGATCAGCGGGTGCGTGATGCCGTTGAGGGTCTTGACGCTCTCCTCGTCGACGAAGGCGCGAGCGGCCAGCGCGGGGCGGTCGAGGCTGCCGTCGGCGGCGAGAATCTCCGGGCCGAAAGCCTCCACCAGCGCGGCGAGACCGGGGGTGCCGGGCTCCACCACTTCGCGAGCGATGCGGTCGGCGTCGACGTGATAAGCGCCCCGCTCGATGAAGGTCTTGGCCACGGTCGATTTGCCGGCGCCGATACCGCCGGTCAGTCCCACTCGAATCACGCTCTCCAGTGTGACAGGCGCACAAGGGTTTCGGTGCGCGGGTCAGTGCGCCAATGCGCGCCGGCGGTGCAGGGTGGCCGCGATCCCGCCGGCTGCGGCGCGCACCGCCGCCACGTGCTGCTCGGGCCGATAGCGATGCACGGGTCCGGTCGCGCTGATCGCCGCGATGAGGGAGTTGTCGCCGACGTCGAGGACCGGCGCGGCCACGCACGCGATGCCGAGAGCGGACTCCTCGTACTCGAAGGTCACGCCGGTCTCGCGCGCCGCGTCGAGCTGGTGGCTGAGGAGGCCGGGCGCGACGATCGTGCGCGGCGTGCGGCGCACCAGGGGAGCGCTCAGCACTCGTCGCTGCGTCTGCGCATCGGTATGTGCCAGAAGCGCTTTCCCGATTCCGGTGCAGTGCAACGGCATTCGGCCGCCGGTGCGGCTGGGCGCGCTCGCCTGGCGGTGGCCGCCGATCTTGGCCACGTACATCACTTCGTCGCCGTCGAGCACGCCCAGGTGCACGGTCTCGCGGGTGCGCTCGTACAAGTCCTGGAGGAAGGGCATGGCGATCTCCAGCAGGCCGCGTTCCACCGACGCGCGCATGCCCAGTTCGAAGAGTCCGCCGGACAGCCGGTAGCCGCCGGGGGTGCGGTCCAGCAGATGGGCCTGGACCATCTCGCCGCAGAGTCGGTGCGCGGTGGCCTTGTGCAGGCCGGTGCGGCGCACCAGTTCGGCGAGAGTCAGGTCGTGATCGTCCACCTCGAAGGCGTGCAGGATCGTCATCACTTTCCCGAGGACGGTGTCGGTCGGCGGCGTCGACGAACTGCTCATGGCACCAGGGTATCGCTCAGTGAGACGAAAGGCTTTCCGGTGATGCGCGGCGGGGTGATCATCGAGTCATGACCACATCTGTCGAGAACGAAGCCGCCGAGGCGCAGGCGGCGGAGCGGCTGCTCACCGCGCTGCAGACGCGGACCGCCTGCGCGCCGGTGCGCGAGTTCATCGGGCCCACCGACCTCGCCGCCGCCTACCGCGTGCAAGAACGCCTCACCGCCGGCCGCGTGGCCGCCGGCGCCACCATCGTCGGTCGCAAGATCGGCCTCACCAGCGCCGCCGTGCAGGAGCAGATGGGTGTCGACCAGCCCGACTTCGGCGTCGTCTTCGACGACATGGCCTACTCCGACGGCGACGAAGTGCCGATCGACCGGTTGCTGCAGCCCAAGGCCGAGGCCGAGGTGGCCTTCGTCCTCAAGACCGACCTGGCCGACGGGCCGCTCGACACCGAGCAGATCCGCGCGGCCGTCGACTACGGCGTGGCCGCCATCGAGATCTGCGACAGCCGGATCGCCGGCTGGGACATCGCCTTCGCCGACACCGTCGCCGACAATGCGTCGTCGGGCGTCTACGTCCTCGGCACCGACCGCAAGACCCTCGACGAGTTCTCGCCCGTCGACGTCGGCATGCGGATGCTCATCAACGGCGAGGAGGTGTCCACCGGCAACGGTGCCGCCTGCCTCGGCGACCCCCTCAACGCCGTCGCCTGGTTGGCTCGCGCCGCCCGCGACTTCGGCGAGCCGCTGCGTGCCGGCCAGGTGATCCTGTCCGGCGCACTCGGCCCCATGCGGCCGCTCGCCGCCGGTGACGACGTCACCGTCGAGATCATCGGCCTCGGCACCGTCAACGCCCGATTCAGTGAAGGAAACACCCATGAGTAAGAAGACCAAGGTCGCCATCATCGGCTCGGGCAACATCGGCACCGACCTGATGTTCAAGGTGATCCGCAACGCCAAGCACCTGGAGATGGGTGCCATGGTCGGCATCGATCCCGACTCCGACGGCCTGGCCCGCGCCCAGCGCCTGGGCATCCCGACCACCCACGAGGGTGTCGACGGCCTGGTGAAGCTCCCGAATTTCGACGAGATCGACATCGTCTTCGACGCGACCTCGGCCAAGGCGCACGAGCACAACGCGTCGATCCTGCAGCCGCTCGGCAAGCGAATGATCGACCTGACGCCCGCCGCGATCGGCCCGTTCGTGGTGCCGTCGGTGAACCTCGACGACCACCTCGACGCCCCGAACGTGAACATGGTGACCTGCGGTGGCCAAGCCACCATTCCGGTGGTCGCCGCCGTCTCGCGCGTCACCCCGGTGGCCTACGCCGAGATCGTCGCCTCCATCGCCTCCAAGTCGGCCGGCCCGGGGACCCGCGCCAACATCGACGAGTTCACCGAGACCACATCGGGCGCCATCGAGCAGGTCGGCGGCGCGCGTCGCGGCAAGGCCGTCATCATCCTGAACCCGGCCGAGCCGCCCCTGATGATGCGCGACACCGTCTACACCCTGGTCGAGGCTCCGGACGAGGATACCCAGGAGCAGATCCGCCTGTCGGTGGAGAAGATGGTCGACGACGTCTCGGCCTACGTCCCCGGTTACCGCCTGAAGCAGAAGGTGCAGATCACCGAGATCCCGGAGTCGAGCCCCGTCGAGACGCTGCTCGCCGACGACGAGGAGATCCGCCCGACCCACCAGGTGTCGGTCTTCCTCGAGGTGGAAGGCGCCGCCCATTACCTGCCCGCCTACGCGGGCAACCTGGACATCATGACCTCGGCCGGCCTGCAGGTCGCCGAGCGGATCGCGGCGCGTGCCGCCAATGAAGGGGAACTCGCATGACCGCCCAGCAGGACGCCGCTCAGAACGACGCCGCACAGGACAAGTCCGGTCCGTCGATCTTCGTGCAGGACGTGACCCTGCGCGACGGCATGCATGCCATCCGGCACCAGATCTCCACCGAGGACGTGCAGCGCATCGTCTCGGCGCTCGACGACGCCGGCGTGGATGCCATCGAGGTGGCCCACGGCGACGGCATCTCGGGCGGTTCGGTGAACTACGGTCCCGGCTCGCATACCGACTGGGAGTGGATCGAGGCTGCGGCCGACGTGCTGAAGAACGCACGGCTGACCACCCTCATGCTCCCCGGCGTCGGCACCGTCACTGAACTCAAGCGCGCCTACGACCTGGGCGTCCGCTCGGTTCGCGTGGCCACCCACTGCACCGAGGCCGACGTCTCCGCGCAGCACATCGGTGCCGCCAAGGAGATCGGCATGGACGTCTCCGGCTTCCTCATGCTCTCGCACATGAGCGACCCCGCATCGCTGGCCAAGCAGGCCAAGATGATGGAGTCCTACGGCGCCGACTGCGTGTACATCACCGACTCGGGCGGCCGCCTGACCATGGGTGACGTGCAGGCGCGGGTCAAGGCCTACCGCGACGTGCTCGATCCGAACACCGAGATCGGCATTCACGCGCACGAGAACCTGTCGCTGTCGGTGGCCAACTCGGTGGTGGCAGTGGAGAACGGCGTGTACCGCGTCGACGCCTCGCTGGCCGGCCACGGCGCGGGTGCGGGTAACTGCCCGATCGAGCCGTTCATCGCCGTCGCCAACCTGCTCGGTTTCGAGCATCGCTGCGACCTGAACAAGCTGCAGGATGCGGCCGACGACATCGTGCGTCCGCTGCAGGACCGCCCGGTGCGGGTGGACCGCGAGACCCTGACTCTCGGCTACGCCGGTGTCTACTCGTCGTTCCTGCGTCACGCCGAGACCGCCGCCGCGCGCTACGACCTCGACGTGCGCGACATCCTCACCGTCTGCGGTGAGCGTCGTCTGGTCGGCGGCCAGGAGGACATGATCGTCGACATCGCGCTGAACCTGGTGGCCGAGCGCGACGGCGAGCTCGAGAACGCCTGACCGCCCGTCGAGCCTGAACAGCCGTTGGTCGAGCGAGGTTTGTGACGCACACAATCAGCTCGCCCGCTCGGTAGCATGAAACACACCCCGAACCGGTGGTTCGGGGTGTGTTTCATTCTTCGATCCGGTGAACAGGTGGTGAGGGTCGTGGTCGAGAAGTCGTTGGCGGGTCCGATCACCGAGGCGCTGCGTCGGGTGCGTCGCACCAGTGGCGTCTCGCTGGCGTTCGCCGGTGTGGTGCGCGACGGGTCGGCGGTGACCCTCGCGCACTTCGTCGGCCGCACCAGCGGGGTGCTCGACGGTCTGTCCGTCGAAGCCGGGCACGGGTTGGGTGGCAAGGTGCTGCGCCTCAACCGCCCGCTCGCGGTGGACGACTACCTGAAGACCCCGCACATCACCCACCGCTACAACCCGGCCATCTCCGCGGAGGGGCTGCGCGCGGTGGCCGCCGTGCCGGCCATCGTCGACGGGCGGGTGGTCGCGGTGCTCTACGGCGGTCTGCACTGCGAGAACCCCGTCGGCAACCGTCTCTTCGACACCCTGGTGGGCGAAGCGCGGACCCTGGAACAGCAGGTCGCAGTATCCCGCGCACTGATCGAGGCGGACGCGGGCGCGGGCCCGGACGTGGACATGCTGCGCGACCGCATGTCGCAGGCGTACACCCGACTGCGGCTGTTGGCGCGCACCGTCGACGACGCCGCGCTGGCCGACGAGATCGCCCGCATCACCGACGTTCTGCTCGACGAGCCCGCCCTGCGGGTGCCGGTCGCGGTGACGCTGACCCCGCGCGAGCAGGATGTGCTCGCGCTGGCTGCGCTGGGCTATTCCAACGCGCGAATCGGCGGAGAGCTGGGCGTCTCGGCCGAGACCGTCAAGGGCTACATGAAGGCCGCCATGGGCAAACTCGAGGCCGGCACGCGGCTGGAGGCCGTGGTGCTGGCCCGGCGCGCCGGGCTGCTGCCGGGCTGACCCTTCTAGTTACTTCCGATTAACCGACCCCCCTTCGGGGGGTGGTGCCTCGTTCGGTCACCGCCTTAGTGTGAGCGAGCTTACGTAATTCGCCGACTGTGAAGTCAGCGACATGACAGGAACGAGGATCCACCGTGACAACGGCCCCGTCGGCACCACGCACCAGTATGGGGAGAGTGGCTGCGGCCAGCTCCATCGGAACGACCATCGAGTTCTACGACTTCTTCATCTACGGCACCGCTGCCGCACTCGTCTTCCCGACGGTGTTCTTCCCGGAAGCCAACGGCACCGCGGGCACGCTCGCGTCGTTCGCGACCTTCGCCGTCGCATTCTTCGCCCGACCGGTCGGCGCGATCCTGTTCGGACACTTCGGCGACGTCATCGGCCGCAAGCGCACCCTGGTGTGGACGCTGCTGATCATGGGCCTGGCCACCGTGGGTATCGGCCTGCTGCCCGGCTATGAGACCGGCGCCTTTGGCATGTTCGACGGCGGTATCGGTATCTGGGCGCCCACCATCCTGGTGGCCCTGCGCTTCCTGCAGGGCTTCGCGGTGGGCGGCGAATGGGCCGGCGCCACGCTGCTGACCTCCGAATACGCCCCGGCGGGCAAGCGCGGCCTGTACGCGATGTTCCCGCAGCTCGGACCGGCTTTCGCCTTCTTCCTGTCCAGCCTCACCTTCCTGGTCGCCAGCCTCACCGTCGGCACCGCCAGCGACGCCTTCCTCAGCTACGGCTGGCGCATCCCGTTCATCCTGTCCATGGCGCTGGTGCTGGTGGGCCTCTGGGTCCGCCTGGCCGTCGCCGAGACCCCGGTGTTCCAGCAGGCCCAGGCGCAGCGCGCCCAGGCGCCGAAGCAGGCTGTCAACCGTCTCCCGTTCCTCGACGCCATGAAGTTCCAGTGGAAGGAGATCGTGATCGCCGGCGGTGCGCTGGCCAGTCTGTTCTCGCTCTTCTACATGGGTACGGCGTTCCTCACCAGCTTTGCCACCAACCCCGACCAGATGGGTCTGTCGCGCAACTTCGTGCTGACCTCCGGCATGATCGCGGCAGTCTTCTTCGGCCTGTCCACCGCGGCGTCGGCCATCTACTCCGATCGTTTCGGTCGCCGTCGGGTCATCATGGTCTCGGTGATCGTGGCGGTGCCGTGGTCGCTGCTGCTGTTCCCGATCCTCAGCGTCGGTGGCGAGCTCGCCTTCCTCATCGGGCTGATCGGCACCCTGCTGATCTTCGGTATCGCCTACGGCCCGGCCGGTGCGCTGCTGCCGGAGATGTTCCAGGCGCGCTACCGCTACACCGGCGCGGGCATGGGCTACAACCTGGCCGGTATCTTCGGCGGCGCCATCCCGCCGCTGATCGCGGTGCCGCTGATCGCCGGTCCCGGCGCCATCTGGGTGGGCATCATGCTCGCGGTCCTGTCCTCGGTCAGCGTGCTGTGCACGTACCTGATCACCGAGACCAAGGACGCCGACGTCAGCGCCGTCCATCCGGTGCCGGTCCAGGCGCACGGCGACGAGGCCCCGGAACTGCAGCCCGCGTAACCGGTCTCAGGAACCGTTCCGCCAATCGAGTCGGCCGCCGACGGTGACCTCCAGCCACGTCTGGACGTCACCGTCGGCGGCCGCTCCGGTCAGTGCGGCCACCGCGATCTCGGTGGCCTCGGTGGCTTCGGCGGTGGTGAGCAGACCTGCGGCGTGGGCGTCGAACAGCTCGTCGACGTCGATCAACTGCAGCGGGGTCCCGGGGACGTCCACCAGATCCAGGTACCAGTCGACGGCGTGCCAGCGGCCGCGGGAGTCGGGGCCATGGAAGCGGCCGACGTCCAGATACAGACGTTGCCCGGTGCGGTGGCCGTCGGTGAAGTGAAAGATGTTGGCGCGCAAGCCGAGTACCGGCAGCAGCCAGCTCTCCAGGTGGTGGAACCGCGGGTGATCGGCGGTGCGGGACATGTACAGGCCGTACGGGGTCGCGCGGTAGAGCTCGACGGGCCGGACGAACCCCTTGTTGTCGGTGTTCGTCATGGCCGGGACGTCGAACACCTCCCGTTTGGGCGGGTGCACGTCAGACGCCGGACACGCGGCCGTCGGCGTCCACGGCGAACGCCGGATTGAACACGAAATCCCACCGGAAGCCGTCCGGATCGGCCACGCAGGCGCTCACGCCGCCCCACTCCCGTTCGGTCGGCGCGCTGATCGACGTCGCCCCCGCGGCCAGCGCACGACGGTACAACGCGTCCACCTGTCCCGCCTCGGAGACGTTGTGCCCCAACGACATCGGCGGGGCCAGCGCCCCGAAGCCCACGTCGCCGTACTCGCCGGGCATGGAGGCGACGTTCCACAGCGCGAGCAGCAGTCCCGGTCCGGCCTGCACGAAGGCGATCTCGCCGTCGACCCGGCTGACCGGAGTGAAGCCCAGCCCTTCGGTGTAGAAGCGGGCGGCGACGTCCACGTCGCGCACGCCGAGGGTGATCGCGGTGATCCGGGGGATGGTGGTGCCGGTCATGCCTCGACCGTAGCGCCGACGACGCTAGACACGCACGATATCGCTGCCGCGGACTTCGATCTCGACCGGCTCGAGGCCGCTGGGGGCGGGGCCCGCGGTGCGCTCGCCGTCGAGCGCGAAGTGGCTGCCGTGGCAGGGGCAGACGAGTTCGGCGCCGCTGACGGTCACCGTGCAGCCGGCGTGCGGGCAGACCGCGGAGAACGCCTCGAAGGTGCCTGCGACCGGCTGGGTCACCAGGATCTGATCGGTGTCACCGACCAGCAGGCCGCTGCCGGTCGGCACCTGATCGACCGTGGCCAGGATCGTCGTGCCGTCGGGCAGTTCGACGGTGGGCTCCGGTTGTGCGGCCGGTGGGGCGGTGCTGCAGGCGGCGGCGGCGAGGGTCACCGCGGCGGCCCCGGCGCCCGCGAGAACCGCCCGACGACCGACGTGCGGAGCCTGCTTTCCGTGCGCGGAGCAACTGGTGCAGGTGGGCGTGGAGTGCTGGGGCTCGTTCATGGGCGTCCTTACCTGGCGGGCTCGGTGTCATTGTGCCACCGGATCGCCGTCCGGTGGGGCGGTCGGGCCGCGGACGAACCCATGCACGTATGCATTATTGACAATAATTTTCATTAAGGTGTGAACTGGCGTCATGAAAACCGCTCCCAGACTTCTCTTCCTGTCCGCCGCCGCACTGGTCGGGTTGACCGCGTGCTCATCCGACGACGTCGGCTCCGATCCCGGAGCGCACAGCGCGGGTCCCATCGAACAGTCCGCCGCGCAGCCGCGGCTGGTGCTGACCCACGCCGGGGGCCTCACCGTGCTCGACGGCGGCGATCTGGCCACGGTCGCCGACTTCGCATACGAGGGCTTCATCCGGGCCTCCCCGGCGGGCGACGGACGACACGTCTTCGTCGCCACCGGGGCCGGTTTCGAGCTGCTCGACCTCGGGACGTGGCGTGAACGGCACGACAGCCACGCCCACTACTACACGGCCGCACCGACGCGGACCGGCCTGACCTACCCCGGTGCCAAGCCCGGCCACGTGGTGGTGCACGACGACCGCACCACGCTGTTCACCGACGGAACCGGCGACGTCCGGATCCTGGACACCGCGAAGATCGGCTCGGCCGACGCGGTGATCCGGGAGTTCACCGTGCCCGCGCACCACGGGGTCGCGGTGGCCCGGGCGGACGGGACGACGGTGGTGTCCGCGCCGAACGGCGAGAAGGCGGGCGGCGTGCGCATCCTCGACGGCGACGGTCGCGAGGTGGCCGCGAACGTCGATTGCCCGGGTCTGCACGGCGAGGCCGCCGCGGCCGACGGCGTCCTGACCGTCGGGTGCACCGACGGGGCGCTGGTGGTGCGCGGCGACCACATCGTCAAGGTGCCGGCCGCCGACCCGTACGCCCGGCTCGGCAACCAGGCCGGCAGCGAGCACTCCACGGTGGTGCTCACCGACTACAAGACCGATGCGGACGCCGAGCTCGAGCGACCGCAGCGGTTCGCGCTCCTGGACACCGCCGGTGCCGGAGCCGTCACCGTGGTCGACATCGACTACAGCTACAGCTACCGGTCGCTGGGCCGGGGTCCCGCGGGTGAGGCGCTGCTCCTGGGCACCGACGGTGCGCTGCACGTCATCGACCCGGTCGACGGCGCGGAGAAGGCCGCGTACCCGGTGATCGGCGCCTGGACCGAGGCGGAGGACTGGCAGGCGCCCGGGCCGGACCTGTTCGTGCTCGGCTCCACCGCCTACGTGACCGACCCGGCCGCCCGGCGGATCCGGGCGGTGAGCCTGCACGACGGCACTATCCTGGCCGAACGGACCCTCGACGCGCCCACCGTCGAACTGACCGGCGTCACCGGCTGAGCCGTCCCGGTGTCGGCGGCAGCGGATACCCTGGAGGTATGGCATTCGCAGCGGAACAGCCGGTCGTCGCGCATTCGGAGTATCGGCCGATCGGGGACGTGGAGCGCGCGCGCAACACGCTCGAGGTGGTCAGCGACCTGGTGCCCGCCGGCGATCAGCCGACCGCCATCGCCGACCTGGAACGACGCCTCACCGCCGGCGAGCGGGACGTGGTGCTGATGGGTGCCACCGGCACCGGCAAGTCGGCCACCACGGCCTGGCTGATCGAGAAGATGCAGCGCCCCACCCTGGTGATGGCGCCCAACAAGACGCTCGCCGCGCAGCTGGCCAACGAGTTGCGCGAGATGCTGCCGAACAACGCCGTCGAGTACTTCGTCTCGTACTACGACTACTACCAACCCGAGGCGTACATCGCGCAGACCGACACCTACATCGAGAAGGACAGCTCGATCAACGACGACGTCGAGCGGCTGCGCCACTCCGCGACGTCGAACCTGCTCTCGCGGCGGGACGTCGTGGTAGTGGCGTCGGTGTCGTGCATCTACGGTCTCGGCACCCCGCAGTCGTACCTGGACCGGTCGGTCGAGCTGTCGGTGGGCGAGCAGATCGACCGTGACGCGCTGCTGCGGCTGCTCGTGGACATCCAGTACGACCGCAACGACGTCTCGTTCACGCGCGGCGGCTTCCGGGTGCGCGGCGACACCGTCGAGATCATTCCGTCGTACGAGGAACTGGCCATCCGCATCGAGTTCTTCGGCGACGAAGTGGAGGCGCTGTACTACCTGCATCCGCTCACCGGCGACGTGATCCGGCAGGTCGAGAGTCTGCGGATCTTCCCGGCCACCCACTACGTGGCCGGCCCGGAACGCATGGCGAAGGCGATCGACGGGATCGAGGCCGAACTCGAACAGCGGCTCGCGGTCTTCGAGGAGCAGGGCAAACACCTAGAGGCGCAACGACTCCGGATGCGCACCAACTACGACATCGAGATGATGCGGCAGGTCGGCTTCTGCTCGGGCATCGAGAACTACTCGCGGCACATCGACGGCCGCGACGCGGGCAGCGCCCCGGCGACGCTCATCGACTACTTCCCGGACGATTTCCTCCTCGTGATCGACGAGTCACACGTGACGGTGCCGCAGATCGGCGCCATGTACGAGGGCGACATGTCGCGCAAGCGCAACCTCGTCGAGTTCGGCTTCCGGCTGCCGTCGGCGGTCGACAACCGCCCGCTCACCTGGGACGAGTTCGTCGACCGCACCGGCCAGACGGTGTACCTGTCGGCCACACCGGGCGCCTACGAGCTCGGTCAGTCCGGCGGCGAGTTCGTGGAGCAGGTGATCCGGCCGACGGGTCTGCTGGATCCGAAGGTCGTGGTGAAGCCCACCAAGGGGCAGATCGACGATCTGATCCACGAGATCCGCCTGCGCACCGAGCGCGACGAGCGGGTGCTGGTCACCACGCTCACCAAGAAGATGTCCGAGGATCTCACCGACTACCTGCTCGAACTCGGGATCCGGGTCCGCTACCTGCATTCGGAGGTCGACACGCTCCGGCGCGTCGAACTGCTGCGACAGCTGCGGTCGGGCGAATACGACGTGCTGATCGGCATCAACCTGCTGCGCGAGGGCCTGGACCTGCCCGAGGTGTCGCTGGTCGCGATCCTCGACGCGGACAAGGAGGGGTTCCTGCGAAGTACCACCTCGTTGATCCAGACCATCGGTCGTGCCGCCCGTAACGTCTCCGGCGAAGTGCACATGTACGCCGACAAGATCACCGATTCGATGCGCAATGCCATCGACGAGACCGATCGACGTCGCGCCAAGCAGATCGCCTACAACGAGGAGATGGGCGTCGATCCGCAGCCGCTGCGCAAGAAGATCGCCGACATCCTGGACCAGGTGTACGCCGAGGCCGACGACACGGTGGAAGTGGGCGGATCCGGCCGCAACGCGAGCCGCGGTCGACGGGCCCAGGGCGAAGCCGGACGGGCGGTCAGTGCGGGCGTGTTCGAACAGCGCGATACGTCGTCGATGCCGCGCGCCGAGCTCGCCGACCTGGTGCAGGAGCTGACCGCGCAGATGATGAACGCGGCGCGCGATCTGCAGTTCGAATTGGCCGGGCGGCTCCGCGACGAGATCGCCGACTTGAAGAAGGAACTGCGCGGAATGGACGCGGCCGGGATCAAGTAGGCCGTCGACACGCGGCCGCAGGGTATGTTTCTTGAATATCGTCCCGCTCGGAGACACCGGGCGGGTACACGTCGGAGGTAGATGCAAGTATGGCCGATTACAAGACCGTCGTCGTCGGAACCGATGGCTCCGAGTCCTCGCTGCACGCCGTGGGTCGCGCGGGTGCCATCGCCGGTGAATCCGCCACCCTGGTGATCGCCTGCGCGTACTTCCCGAACGACGGCCGTTCGGCGAGCGCGGCCGGCGACGCACTCGGCGCCGACGCCTACCAGGTGATGGGTTCCTCGCCCACCGAAGAGATCCTGCGCGTCGCCAAGGAGCGTGCGGTCGCCGCCGGTGCCCGCTCGGTCACCACGCGCGCGGTCAAGGGCGCCCCTGTCGAGGCGCTGCTGCAGCTGGTCAACGATGTGCAGGCGGACCTGCTCGTGGTCGGCAACAAGGGCCTCAACTCGATCGCCGGTCGTCTGCTCGGCTCGGTGCCCGCCGACGTCGCCCGCAAGGCCGCGTGCGACGTGTTGATCGTGCACACCACGTAGTCTCCGCTTTTCTCGCTGCTCGGCCCCCCGGCAGGCCGCTGCGGCTTACCGGGGGTCCGACTGCTTTTGCGGCAGGTCGGCGAGCGCCTCCGGCAGCGGGTCGTGGTGCACCACGACCAGGCGCTGCGTCGCGCGGGTGAGGGCCACGTACAGGTCGCTGAGGCCGCGCGGCGAAGTGGTCGCCAGCGCGTGCGGCTCCACCACGATCACGTTGTCGAACTCGAGGCCCTTGGCGTCGTGCAGGGGCAGCACGCGGATCCCGTCAGGGCGATCCGCCGTCGCCGCCGCGGCGGCCGCGGTGTCGGCCACCAGGACGGCGGTCAGTCCGGGCCAGTCGGCCTCCTCGGCGACGGTCAGCGCCGTCGCCAGCGCCTCACCCGCAGGTGCTTCGACGCGGTACGGCTCGATTCCGTTGCTGCGCAACGACTCCGGCGGCGTCTGCGACGGATCGATCAGTGCGAGAAGACGATTCGCGTACCGGGTGATCTCGCTCGGCGTCCGGTAGTTCACCGTCAACTCGCGCAGCCGCCACCGGTTGGCGACGTACGGCGTGAAGATCCGCTCCCACGAGGTGGTCCCCGCCGAATCGCCGGTCTGGGCGGTGTCGCCGATGATCGTCATCCAGCGATTCGGTATGCGCCGCATGATCATTCGCCACGCCATCGTCGACAGTTCCTGAGCCTCGTCGACGATCACGTGCCCGAACGTCCAACTGCGATCGTCGTAGGCCCGCTCGGCCGTGGTGCGGTACTCGGTCACTTCCTGGCGTTCGGCGAGCTGCTCGGCGTCGATCAGGTCGTACGCCATCAGCAGCTCGGGATCCATGTCGTCCTCGATGTCCTGCGGCGCCGATCCGGTGAGGATGTCGAGGGCGTCCTGCGCCTCGGCGATCCGCCTGCGCCACTGGGCCTTCTGCTCCCGCAGCGCTTCGTCGGTGCGGTAGCCGATGAGCTCGGCGAGTTCGTCGAGGAGGGGGACGTCGGCGGGGGACATGTCGGCGGCCTCGGGCAGCGGCGCCGCGTCGCGCTGCAGCTCGGCGCGGTCCTCGTCGCTCCAGCCGCGCGTGGCGCCGCGCCGAAAACGGCTGTCCGCGTACAGGTCTCGCAGCAGATCCTGCGGGTGCAGGGTCGGCCAGAACTGCAGCACGGTGCGCACCACGTCGTCGTCGGTGGACAGCTCGACGCGGATGTCGTCGAGGTCGGCGGCCGTGAGCAGCTGGGATCCGTCCAAGGTCGACGCCCCCAGCTTGCGGGCGTGCACCGCGGCCAGTTCGTCGAACGCGGTCCGCAGGAAGGCGCGCTGAGCCAGATTGTGCGGGCGGCGCGTGGAGCGGGCGGCGGCGCGGGCGGCCTTGATCACGGCCGAGTCGACGGGCACTCGGTAGCCGTCGAAGTTCACGTACAGCCCGGCCGGCGGCAGGCTCTGCCGGGCCCGGACCGCGGCGCGCAGCACCGGCAGGATGCGGTCGGCGTCGCCCTTCAGCTCGGCGGCCCGACGGGAGTCGACGCCCGCGGCGCGGATCCCCGGGAAGAGGTTGCCGACCGTCGACAGCAGCACGCCGGTCTCGCCGAGCGAGGGGAGCACCTGGGCGATGTAGTCCAGGAAGGTGTCGTTGGGGCCGATGATCAGCACGCCGCTGCGGGACAGCACGTCGCGGTGCGTGTACAGCAGGTAGGCGGCGCGGTGCAGCGCCACCGCGGTCTTGCCGGTGCCCGGTCCGCCCTGGACCACCATCACGCCGCGATGCGCGTTGCGGATGATCTCGTCCTGCTCGCGCTGGATGGTCTCGACGATGTCGGTCATCTCGCCGGTGCGGGCGGCGTTCAGGGCGGCGACCAGCGCAGTCTCGTTCACGACGCTGGCGTCGTGGCCGTCGCCGGCGTCCACCTCGCCGGACAGCAGGTACTCGTCGGACACGCTGCGCACCGCCCGGGTCCGCGTCCGCAGGTGTCGGCGGCGGCGTACGCCCTCCGGCGACGCCGGGGTGGCCAGGTAGAACGGGCGCGACAGCGGGGCCCGCCAATCCAGCAGCAGCGTGGTCACCTGGTCGTCGTCGAGGATGCCCATGCGGCCGATCCGGGCGATGTCGTTGCCGGCGGCGTCCGGTTCGGACATGTCGAGCCGACCGAAGTACAGGTTGTGCTCGGCGGCGTCGATGCGGGTCAGCATCTGCGTGTAGTGCCGCTCGTACGACTCGCGTTCGGACAGCGCCTGCGGAGTGCCCGCCGACTCGAGGAGGGTCTCCGACAGGCGCCGATCGGCGGTCGCGCGCATGCGATCCAGCCGCGCATAGACGGCGTCGAGATGTACCTGTTCTTCGGCGAGGCGCGGATCGGGGGTCACAGTCGCACCAGTGTACTGACGCGCGGCGCGCGCGGCATGGTGCGAACTGCGACGCGGTCAGCTCCGGAAGCGGCGCTTCAGGCCGCGCGCCTCGACGACGGCCTGATGGCCCAGCTCGCCGGCCTTGTCCGCCGCCTGGTGACCCAATTCGCCCGCCTTGTCCGCGGCCTCGCGGGCCAGACCGGGAGCGCGATCGGCGACGACCAGCGCCAGCTCCTCGGCGCGGTGGCGCGCCTGGTCGGCGAGCAGCGGCGCTCGCTCGGCCACCTTGACCGCGGCGATCTCGGCCCGTGCCCGACCCCGGTCGGCGACGTCGGCGGCACGTTCGCCGAACTCCTGCGCGTCCACGGCGGCGCGGTCCGCCCACGCCGACAGTGCGGACTCGGTCGCCTTCTCGCCGATCGGGAGGGCGGCGGCCATCGCGACCTTGGCGTCGTGCGCCCGACGCCGGCCGCGCCACGCGAGCGACGGCTTACCCTCGGTGTCGGCGCTGGCCAGCAGCACGCCGCCGAGCAGGCCGAGATTCTTGACCAGGGACACCTTGCGGGTCTCCCGGCGCACCGGATCGGTCTCGGTCCAGAACGCGCCGTCGTACACAGTCGACGGCACCAGCGTGGTGGCCAGCACCGCGGACGCCACGCGCGGAATGCGTCCGGTGGCGAGCAGGAGGCCGCCGCCGATCTGCACGGCGCCGTTGATGCGCAGGGCGGTCGCGGCATCCGCGGGCACCACCTGGGCCACGTCGGCGGGCAGTGCGTCGCGGCCGGCGTCGACCAGCGGCTGTGCGGTGTCCACCACCGGACGCGGTGCGCGCAGGGCCTCGATGCCGGAGGCGACGAAGGCGGAGGCGAGCAGGGGACGAGCGATCTTGCGGAGAATCACGGTATCGACCTTCCGGTGGGAGCTTGTCTACGGGCGGCGCGGCGTCGGAGTGCCGGGCCTATCTACACAGGGTAGGGAAAAATCGCCTCCCGTGCGGCGCACGTCACTACCAACCGCGTGCGCGCCACTCGGGCAGGGCGGGGCGTTCGACACCCAGCGTGGTGTCTGAGCCGTGGCCGGGATAGACCACCGTGTCGTCGCCGTACCGGCCGAACAGCTTGGTCTCGACGTCGTTCAGCAGGACCTCGAAGTCGCCGGGCTGCCAGGTCTTGCCGACCCCGCCGGGGAAGAGGGAGTCGCCGGTGAACAGGTGCACGCGGCCGCTGTCCTCGGTCAGGGCCAGCGCCACCGAGCCCGGCGTGTGCCCGACCAGACCGATCACGTCGAGAGTCAGATCGCCGACGGTGACGGTGTCGCCGTCGACCAGCAGGCGGTCCGGGGTGACCGGCAGCTCCGGGGCGTCCGACTCGCCGGCCGCCGTCGGTACCTGCCGCACGCGGTCGACCTCCTCGAGTGCCTGCCAGTGGTCGAAATGTCCGTGCGTGGTGACGATCTGCCGCAGATCCGCGTCCAGCGCCGAGAGCAGGGCGAGGATCGACGCGGCGTCGTTCGCGGCGTCGATCAGCAGGGTCGCGCCGGTCGCCGCGTCGGTCACCACGTAGACGTTGTTGTCCATCGGGCCCACCGACATCTTGACGATGGTCGCGTTGTCGAGGGTGCGGCGCTGCGCGCACACGTCGTGGTGGTCGGCTGACGGGGTGGTGTCGCCGGTGTAGTCGTCGGAGATGCTGACCTGGATGCTCATGGCTCCCACCCTAGTGTCGACCGTCACATGACGGGCGGCGGCGTCCGCTCACAGCGCAGCGCTCGACGGCGGTCTTGTCGGTACCCCCGCGTACCCTGTCCTTTTGGGGAAGCGTGCTTCGCCAATCGCCGTGCTGAGCAGGAATGGGAGTGTCAAGTGGTTGATCGGCTGATCGTCCGGGGTGCGCGGGAGCACAATCTGCGCGGGATCGACGTCGACCTGCCGCGCGACTCGCTGATCGTCTTCACCGGACTGTCCGGCTCGGGCAAGTCGTCGCTCGCCTTCGACACCATCTTCGCCGAGGGGCAGCGTCGCTACGTCGAATCGCTGTCGGCCTACGCGCGCCAGTTCCTGGGTCAGATGGACAAGCCCGACGTCGACTTCATCGAGGGCCTCTCGCCCGCGGTCTCCATCGACCAGAAGTCCACCAACCGCAACCCGCGGTCCACCGTCGGCACCATCACTGAGGTGTACGACTACCTGCGTCTGCTGTACGCCCGCGCCGGTACGCCGCACTGCCCGACCTGCGGGGAGAAGATCTCGCGGCAGACGCCGCAGCAGATCGTCGACCAGGTGCTGGAGCTCGAGGAGGGCACCCGCTTCCAGGTCCTGGCGCCCGTGGTGCGCACCCGCAAGGGCGAGTTCGTCGATCTGTTCGCCGAGCTGCAGACCCAGGGCTTCGCGCGGGCCCGGGTCGACGGCGAGGTCCACCAGCTGTCCGATCCGCCGAAGCTGAAGAAACAGGAGAAGCACGACATCGACGTCGTCGTGGACCGGCTCGCGGTCAAGGCGACGGCCCGCCAGCGCCTCACCGACTCGGTGGAGACCGCGCTGCGCTTGGCCGACGGCGTGGTGGTGCTCGACTTCGTCGACCGCGACGAGGACGCGGCCGACCGCACCCGCCGGTTCTCCGAGAAGATGGCCTGCCCC
Source organism: Gordonia alkaliphila (assembly GCF_039542465.1). Lineage (NCBI taxonomy): Bacteria > Bacillati > Actinomycetota > Actinomycetes > Mycobacteriales > Gordoniaceae > Gordonia > Gordonia alkaliphila. Next base: position 179,771 of record NZ_BAABIE010000006.1, read on the forward strand.
AACCACCATCCGATCGCGATCGACGATCTGGAGCCGCGCAGCTTCTCGTTCAACTCGCCGTACGGCGCGTGCCCCGAGTGCGACGGCCTCGGCGTCCGCAAGGAGGTCGACGAGTCGCTGGTGGTGCCCGACCCGGAGATGACCCTCGCCGAGGGCGCCATCGCGCCGTGGTCGTCGGGCCACAACGCCGAGTACTTCGGCCGCCTCATCGGCGGTCTCGGCGAGCAGATGGGCTTCGACCTGGACACGCCGTGGAACAAGCTGCCGCGCAACGCGCGCAAGGCGCTGCTCGACGGCTCCGAGCACCAGGTGCACGTCAAGTTCCGCAACCGGTACGGCCGCACCCGCAGCTACTATACCGAGTTCGAAGGCGTCATGGCCTTCCTGACGCGCCGCGCCGACGCCACCGAGTCCGAGCAGATGAAGGAACGGTACGAGGGCTACATGCGCGACGTGCCGTGCCCGGCCTGCGCCGGCACCCGACTGCGTCCGGAGATCCTCGCGGTGACGCTGCACAACCCGGTCCACGGCGACTACTCGATCGCGCAGGTCACCGCGCTGTCGGTGGCCGAATGCGCCGAGTACCTCGACGGCCTGGCCCTGGGCGAGCGGGAAGCCGCGATCGCCGGCCGCGTCCTCAAAGAGGTGCAGGCGCGCATCACGTTCCTGCTCGACGTCGGCCTCGAGTACCTGTCGCTGTCCCGCGCCGCGGGCACCCTCTCCGGCGGCGAGGCACAGCGCATCCGGCTGGCGACGCAGATCGGCGCCGGTCTGGCGGGCGTGCTGTACGTGCTCGACGAGCCGTCGATCGGTCTGCACCAGCGCGACAACCGTCGTCTCATCGACACCCTCGTGCGTCTGCGCGACCTCGGCAACACGCTGATCGTCGTCGAGCACGACGAGGACACGATCCGCGCGGCGGACTGGATCGTCGACATCGGGCCGCGCGCCGGCGAGCACGGCGGCCAGGTGGTGCACAGCGGCGACTACCCGGGTCTGCTGAAGAACAAGGAGTCGATCACCGGCGCCTACCTGTCGGGGCGCAAGACGCTCGAGGTGCCCGCGGTGCGTCGACCCGTCGACCGCAAGCGGCAGCTGACCGTTGTCGGCGCCCGCGAGAACAACCTGCGCGGGATCGACGTCAAGTTCCCGCTGGGCGTGCTGACCGCGGTCACCGGCGTCTCCGGCTCCGGTAAGTCGACCCTGGTCAACGACATCCTCGCCACCGTGTTGGCGAACAAGCTCAACGGTGCGCGACAGGTGCCCGGCCATCACACGCGCATCACCGGCCTGGACCACCTGGACAAGCTGGTCCGGGTGGACCAGTCGCCGATCGGCCGCACCCCGCGCTCCAATCCGGCCACCTACACCGGCGTCTTCGACAAGATCCGCACACTCTTCGCGGCGACCACCGAGGCCAAGGTGCGCGGCTACCAGCCGGGCCGGTTCTCGTTCAACGTCAAGGGCGGCCGCTGCGAGGCGTGCATGGGCGAGGGCACCATCAAGATCGAGATGAACTTCCTGCCGGACGTCTACGTCCCGTGCGAGGTGTGCCACGGCGCCCGGTACAACCGGGAGACCCTCGAGGTGCACTACAAGGGCAAGACCATCGCCGAGGTGCTCGACATGCCGATCGAGGAGGCCACCGAGTTCTTCGAGCCGGTCACCTCCATTCACCGGTACCTCAAGACCCTCGTCGACGTCGGCCTCGGCTACGTCCGGCTCGGTCAACCCGCGCCCACCCTGTCCGGCGGTGAGGCGCAGCGCGTGAAGCTGGCGGCCGAACTGCAGAAGCGGTCCACCGGACGCACCATCTACGTGCTCGACGAGCCGACCACCGGCCTGCACTTCGAGGACATTGCGAAGCTGCTGGTGGTGATCAACGGACTCGTCGAGAAGGGCAACACGGTGGTCGTCATCGAGCACAACCTCGACGTCATCAAGACCGCCGACTGGGTGATCGACATGGGCCCGGAGGGCGGCAGTGGCGGCGGCACCGTGGTGGCGCAGGGGACGCCCGAGCAGATCGCGGCCACCCCGGGCTCGCACACCGGCGGCTTCCTGCGCGAACTGCTCCCGGCCACCGAATCCGCCAGCTGAGTAGCATGGCTCCCATGAGCACACCTTCGTTCGACGACGCCCTCAGCCCCGGCGTGCAGGCGCCGTCGTACGAGGAGGTCACCGGCTACACCAAGGCCGGCGAGCCGACCCTCGACTTCGTGCGGGACAAGATCGAGAAGCGCGCCGCCGTCGCGATCGGCGCCGAGGAACTGGCGTCGGCTATGCCGGAGAGCCGCGAGCTCGACGACCTCCTCGCCGAGCGCGACAAGGCCGCCAAGGCCAAGCTGGAAGAGATCCGCAAGTCCATGGGCTGACCGCCGCGGCTGTGGACAGCCCGGCGCGTGCGTCGTCCTGTGGACAGCGGCGGCGTCGCATCGTGGTCCCTGCGATCCACTGGGTCCATGACCCTGCAGCGCCGCCCCGCTGAGCCACGAGTCGGCGGCGGCCCTGCACGGACTGCCGCTCCTGCACCCCGATCTCAGCGTGGTGCGCGGGGGTCGCGGCGGCGGATCGGTGCGGGCCGGCCGTCACCGCCACGCGGGCGCCGTGCCGGACAGCGAGATCGTCGAGGTGGACGGCATTCGGGTCACCGACCTGCGGCGCACGGCGCTGGACCTGGCGCAGACCGGTACCTTCGCGCAGGCGCTCACCGTCGTCGACGGCGTCCTGGCCCGCGGGGTGAGTAAGGAGTCGCTGCACGCGGCGGCTGCGGAACGTACGACGACGGGCATCCGGATCGCGCAGCGCGCCGTCGCCCACGGCAGTGGACTGTCGGCGACGGTCGGGGAGTCGTGGAGTCGAGCGCAGATGATCGACGCCGACCTCCCGCTGCCGCAGCTCCAGCGCGAGTACTGGCTGTCCGGTGAGCGGTACTTCCCCGACTACGACTGGGACCGCATGCTCATCGGCGAGTTCGACGGCCTCAAGTACCGCGCGAACGCAGAATCGCGCGTCACTTCGGATCCGCGCACCCTGCAGAGTGCGCACATCCGAAGTGGCGCGCGATTCAGGCCCAGATACTAGGCGCGGGGCGGGCCGGTCAGCTTCTCGCCGGGGCCTTCGCCGGGCTCGTCCGGGAAGGCGCTGGCCTCGCGGAAGGCGAGCTGGAGGGCCTTGAGGCCGTCGCGGATCGGCTTGCGGTGCACTCCGAGGTCGGGGCTGGCCGCGACCACCAGGCCGGCGAGGGCGGTGATCAGGGTGCGGGCCTCGGGGAGGTCGCGGTACTGTTCGTCGCCGCCGGCTTCCGGGCCGATCTTCTCCGCGGCCGCGCTCATCAGCATGACGGCCGCGCGGGAGATCACCTCGATCGACGGGATGGTGGCGAGCTCGCGCACCTGGTCGGGGCCGCTGGCCTCCGGCGTGTCGGACGGATCGGTGGAATAGGAATCTGCGCTCACGACTGTTAGACTTTCACAGCATGACCGCCCTGGCGTTGCCGGGGTAGCAAGAGGATGTTCGTATCCCACCGTCCGACGCACTCGATGAGCTGCTGTTTTACGGTCGAAGGTCACATCATCGCACGACGATGGTGGCGCGGCGCCCGTCCAGGATGCCGCCGCCCGCATCTGCGTTGGTGTCTTCGAATCGAACGCCCCTCTCGCTACTTCGCTCCGCACGAACGGTCGGCAGTGAAAACCCGATGGAGGAGGCCACATCAGCACTGAGACCCGCATCAATGAGCGCATCCGCGTCCCCGAGGTCCGGCTTGTCGGACCCGGCGGTGAGCAGGTGGGCATCGTGCGTGTTGAAGATGCGCTTCGCCTGGCTTACGAAGCCGACTTGGACCTGGTAGAGGTTGCGCCCGACGCGCGCCCGCCGGTGTGCAAGATCATGGACTACGGCAAGTTCAAGTACGAGGCGGCGCAGAAGAAGCGCGAGTCCCGCCGTAACCAGCAGATGACCGTGATCAAGGAGCAGAAGCTCCGCCCGAAGATCGACGACCACGACTACGAGACCAAGAAGGGTCACGTCGTCCGGTTCCTCGAAGCGGGCTCCAAGGTCAAGGTCACCATCATGTTCCGCGGTCGTGAGCAGTCCCGTCCCGAGCTGGGTTACCGGCTCCTGCAGCGCCTGGGCAACGACGTCGCCGAGTTCGGCTACGTCGAGACCTCGGCGAAGCAGGACGGACGCAACATGACCATGGTCCTCGCCCCGCACAAGGGCTCCAAGACCCGGGCACAGGCTCAGCAGTCCGCCTCGGACAGCTAAGCAGCCCAACCCCCGCACCCCACTCACGCGAAGCCAGCACCGCGCCGGGCAACCGGCACGGCGATGGTCTTCGCCCGAATGAAGGAAAACCATGCCTAAGAGCAAGACTCACAAGGGCACCGCGAAGCGATTCAAGGTGACCGGCAGTGGCAAGATCGTCCGCCAGAAGGCCGGCAAGCGCCACCTCCTCGAGCACAAGTCCTCGCGGGTCAAGCGTCGCCTGGACGGCACCGTCGTGGTGAGCGAGGCCGACGCCCCGCGCATCAAGCGCCTGCTGAACAAGTGACTTGTAAGAATCGTTAGTTAGGACTGAAAACTCATGGCACGTGTCAAAAGGGCGGTCAACGCTCATAAGAAGCGCCGCACTATTCTCGAGGCCTCGAAGGGCTACCGCGGTCAGCGGTCGCGCCTGTACCGCAAGGCCAAGGAGCAGCAGCTCCACTCGATGACCTACGCCTACCGCGACCGCAAGGCGCGCAAGGGCGAGTTCCGCAAGCTGTGGATCCAGCGCATCAACGCTGCGGCGCGTCAGAACGACATGACCTACAACCGCTTCATGCAGGGCCTGAAGCTGGCCGGCGTCGAGGTGGACCGCAAGGTCCTCGCCGACCTGGCCGTCACCGACCCGACCGCGTTCGCCGGTCTGGTCGACGTGGCCCGCAAGGCGCTGCCGGCAGACGTCAACGCGCCGGCCGCCTGATCGGCCCGCTGTCGACACCGTAGACCCGAACCGACCCGCGATGGATGTTCTCACCGAACGTTCGTCGCGGGTCGTTTCGTTGGCAAAACTGCACCGGGCGTCGGTCCGACGCACCGAAGGGATCTTCCTCGCCGAAGGGGCCAACGCGGTCGACGCCGCGCTGTCCACCGAACGTGCCCGACAGCTGCTGGTGCGCGACGACGACGCCGACCGTCACCGCGACCTGACCGAGCGTGCCGAGGCCGCCGGCCTGCCGGTGCATCGCCTCACGGCGCGCGCCGCGGACAAGCTCAGCGAGACCACCACCGCTCCCGGGATCTTCGCGGTCTCCGCGCTCGTCACCACGAGCCTGCATCACCTCGATCTGTCCGGCGCGGGCTTCGTGGTGGTCGCGGTGGAGCCGCGCGAGCCGGGCAACGTCGGCACCTTGATCCGCTGCGCCGACGCGATGGGCGCAGCCGCGGTGCTGCTGCTCGGCGACGCCGTCGACCCGCACAACGGCAAATGCGTCCGCGCCAGCGCGGGCAGCGTCTTCCACGTGCCGATCGCCGTGGACAAGGACGTCGACGGCGCACTGGACCGCGTGCGCGCCGCCGGCCTGGCGACGCTGGCGACCACCATGAGCGGGGAAGTGGACCTGCCCGCGGCCGAGGAACTGCTCGCGGCGCCGCACGCCTGGCTGTTCGGCAACGAGGCGCACGGCCTGCCCGACGCGGTGGTGGCGGCTGCCGACCACCGCGTCTCGATCCCCATTCACGGCCGCGCCGAGAGCCTCAACCTGGCTGCCGCGTCGGCCATCTGCCTGTACGCCAGCGCTACCGCGCAGCACTGAACAAACGAGCGGGCCCGGCACACGTACGCACGTGTGCCGGGCCCGTTTCGTCGGTGCGGCGGCCTAGACCGCGAAGTCGCCGCGGTTGCTCTTTGCCTTGCCCTCCTTGAGGACCAGCAGGATGTTGGCGCTGTCGCCCACCAGGTCGGCGTCGACACTGGGATCGCCCTTCACGACGACCACGTCGGCCAGCTTCCCGGCCTCCAGGGTGCCGAGCTTGTCGTCGACCCCGCACAGCTCCGCGGAGACCTTGGTGCCGGCGCTGATCGCCTGCAGCGGCGTCATGCCGCCGAACTTCACCAGCAGGCCCACCTCACCGAGGTTGGTGCCGTGGTCGGGGACCAGCCCGGCGTCGGTGCCGGTCGCGATCTTGATGCCGGCGTCGACCGACTTGCGGATCGACTCCTGCGCCATCGCGTGCCACTTCTCGCTCTTGGCGACGGCCTGCGGGGTGGCGGTGTCCGGGTGCATGGTCTCGAGCAGCGTCGGAACCAGGAACTGGCCGTTGGCGACCATTTCCTGGCGGAGTTCGTCGGTGATCGCATAGCCGTGCTCGATGCTGCGCGCGCCGCCGCGGATGGCCGCGGTGATGCCCTTGAGGCCGATCGCGTGTGCGGCGACGGGGCGGCCGCCGTAGGCGTCGCCCTCCTCGACCAGCGCCGAGACGATCTCTTCGCGCGCGCCGAGGTAGTCGGGTTCGTCGTTGATCGACGTGACGCCGCCGCTGGAGGCCACCTTGATCACGTCGACGCCCTCGCGGCACAGTTCGCGGGCCTCGAGGCGGGCCTCGTCGACGGTGTCCACCAGGACGCCGCCGGCGATCCCGGTACCGCTGAGGCCGGACGGGATGTGGAAGTCGGCGTGGCCGCCGGTCTGGCTGATCATCTTGTCGGCGACCAGCAGGCGCGGGCCCTCGATGAGGCCGTGCGCCACGGCGTCGCGCACACCGGTGTCGATGCCCATCAGGTCGCGCACGGTGGTGACACCGGCCTCCAGCGTCACCTTCAGGCGGTCGATCAGCTGGAAGTAGCGGTACGACGGCGGGACCATCGCGGCCATGATCGGCGAGCCCTTGGTGCCGGGCAGCGACAGGTGCACGTGGACGTCGAAGAATCCGGGGCAGACGGTGTTACCGGCGAGGTCGACGCGGGTCGCGGCGTCGTCGACCTGCGGGGCGCCGGCCGCCGGACCGGCGTAGGTGATGGTGCTGTCGTCGATCACGACGACGGCGTCGGCGACGGGTTCGGCTCCGGTGCCGTCGATCAGGCGGGCATTGTGCAGGACAGTGGTCGTCATACTTGTTGTTCTACACGGTGCCGGCGGGGTGTTCCGGATTCGCGCGTCGGCGCTGCGCGGCCCGTCCCGGACGCGGCACAAAAGGAGGGGCCCGCGGCGCAAAGCGCCGCGGGCCCCTCCTCTCGTTGCCGTCGTGCTAGTCGGTCATTCCGGGATCGCGACCCGCACGGGGTTCGGGACCTTCGGCGACTCGTCGTTCGGGCCCGGGTCGGGCTGGCTGCCGTCGCCGATGCGACCGCCGCCGTTGAAGCCCCAGCAGTAGGTCTGGTCGTCGGACATCGCGCACGAGGTGCTGGTGCCGGTGACCACGGCGGTCACCTTGCCGAGGCCTCGGACCTCGGTCGGGGTGCTGATCACGTCCGAGGCGGCGTTGTTGCCTGCCTGCGCGAGGCGGTCGTTGCCCCAGCAGTAGGCCTTGTCGTCGGCCGTGGCGCACATCGTGTTGATGTCGGTGCTGACCGTCGTCGCGCCGCCGGGCAGGCCGTCGATCTTCTTCGGCGAGAGCTGCGGGGTCACGTCGCTGGAGTCGCCGGCGAACGTGGCGCCCCAGCAGTAGACATCACCGTCGGACACGGCGCAGACCTGGTTGAAGCGCACCTTGTCGGCGGTACCCGAACCGACCGAGACCGAGGTGACCTTGCCGAGTCCGTCGACCTTGGCGGGGACGGGGTTGCGGTCGGTGTTGCCGTTGCCGAGCTGGCCGTTGTAGTTGTCGCCCCAGCAGAACAGTTCCTGCTGCTTGGTCACCGCGCAGGTGTTGCCGCTGCGGACCGACAGGGACGTGACGTCGGCGATCCCGTTGACCTTGGTCGGCATCTCGATCTCCGCGTCGGAGTTGGAGCCGCCCTCACCGCGGGAGTTCCAGCCCCAGCACCAGACGTCGCCGTCGGAGATCGCGCAGGTGGTGTACTTGTCGGTGCTGATCGCGGTCACCTTGCCGAGGCCGTTGACCTTGAGCGGGACCGAGGAACTGCTACTCGAGTTGTTGCCGAGGACGCCGAACAGTCCCGCGCCCCAGCAGTAAGCGTCGTTCTCGGCCACCGCGCAGGTGGTGACCTCGGGCTCGTCGCCCTCGTTGTAGCCGCCGAGGGCCACCGCGGTGACGTCCTTGAGCGTGCCGATCGCGGCCGGGGTGATCCGGTCGTTCTCCGAGCCGTCGCCGAGCTGGCCTTCGCTGTTGCCGCCCCAGCAGTAGAGGGCCGACTTTTCGATGGCGCACAGGGTACCCAGATACGACGCGAGGGTGGCCTGCGACGACGCGGTCGCTACCACCGGTGCCGGATCGGACTTGGGCCACCACAGCGGTGACGTGGCCGCCACCGCGATGATCGCGACCGCGAGCACGCCGAGCCCGACGAACAGACCCTTCTTGCTCTTCTTCGGCGGCACGCCGCCGGGCTGGCCGGGCATACCGGCCATCGGGGCCCAACCGTGCGCGCCGACGGGCTGACCGGGCTGGCTCGGCGGGTACATGGGCATGGTGCCGTCCGGCAGGGTGCCGGGTTGCGGGTAGCCGGGGACCGACGGCTGGGAACCGTAGCCCGGCTGCGCTCCGAAGCCGGGCTGGGACCCGTGGCCCGGCTGGGACCGGAAGCCGGGCTGGGAACCGGGCACCGACGGATGCGAAGTGTGGCCGCCCGGCAGCGGGACCGGGGCGACGGTGGTCGACGTGCCTGCCTGCGTGTGGGCGAGCGCGCGCTGCAGGTCGGCGGCGAACGACCGACAGTCGGGGTATCGGTTGGCCGGGTTCTTGTCCATCGCACGCTGCAGGACCGGTGCGAGGGGCGCGAGGTCCGGGCGGACCTGGGCGATCGACGGCACCGGCTGCTGCAGGTGCGCCATCATGATCGACGCCGAGGTGTCGCCGTGGAACGGTGACGTGCCGGCCAGCATGGTGTAGGTGGTGCAGGCCAGCGAGTACTGGTCCGACCGTGCGTCCGCGGCATGGCCGGAGATGATCTCCGGCGCGGTGTAGGCCATCGTGCCGACCACCGAGTTCGCCGCGGTGAGTTGCGGGGAGTCGGAGAGACGGGCGATACCGAAGTCGAGCACCACGGCGCGGCGGAGCGTGCCGTCGTCCTCGCGAGTGATCACGATGTTGGCCGGTTTGATGTCGCGGTGGACCACCTGGCGGGCGTGCGCGTAATCCAGCGCGTCGGCCACCTGACCCACCACGGTGATCACGTCGGCGGCGGAGAGGCGTTCGGACGAGAGGTCCGGGCCGTCGAGGTAGCTCATGGTGAACCACGGGGCGTCGTTCTCGACGCCGTAGGCGTACACCGTGATGATGCTCGGATGGTCCAGCGCAGCGGCCGTGCGCGCCTCATTGGTGAAGCGCTGCTGGAAGTCGGGGTTCGATGACCCGCCGACCGAAATCACTTTCATGGCCTCGCGGCGCATGAGGTGCGGATTCTCCACGATGTACACATCGCCCATGGCCCCCGAGCCGAGTTGGGCGACGACGCGGTATCCCGCAATCTGTTGTCCTGGTGCGACCGACACAATACCTCCCTATATGGCGCTCCGAGGAGCGCTGCGGTCGAGCCCCGTGTGACGGGGTTTGCAGCTGAATTTCCTCAACTTACCTTGCACTTAGGATCAGTTCGAGGGTTGGGGCGGCGGGTTGCCGGATTCGTCGCCATCCCGTGACGCCGACCAGCTCGCGCCGATCCAGACCATCTGTCTTGGCTCCATGTCTTCACCGATAATGATCCCACGGGGCACCCCGGCGTGGTGGCCGTCGTGGCTCCCGTTATGACGCCTCATCGCTCGCCTCGGAGATGAGCGGCGCCGACGGGTCCACTAGGATGGTGCCAGCGAGAACGCCCAGCGTGGCCGCTCTCGATTCCTATCGACTAGTCCTACGAGGAGCGTCCGATCCGTGGCTGACGAGAACAACCAGCTCGAGTTCCCGACCCCCGAGGCGCTCAGTGCCGCGGTCGCTGCCGCCGAGGCCGCGTTCGCCGCGGCCGCCGACCTGACCGAACTCGCCGCGGCGAAGACCGCCCACACCGGTGACCGCTCGCCCGTCGCCCTGGCCCGTCGTGCCCTGGGCGCGCTGCCCAAGCAGGAGCGTTCGGCAGCCGGCAAGCTGGTCAACGAGGTGCGCACCGCCGTCGCCGCCGCCCTTGAGGCCCGCACCGCGGTGCTCTCCGCGGAGCGGGACGCGGCAGTGCTCGTCGCCGAATCGATCGACGTGACGCTGGCTGCGCCCCGCCGTCGGGCCGGCGCCCGGCACCCGATCACGGTGATCGCCGACCAGGTGGCCGACGTCTTCGTCGCCATGGGCTGGGAGATCGCCGAGGGCCCCGAGGTGGAGACCGAGCACCACAACTTCGACGCGCTCAACTTCCTGCCGGATCATCCGGCCCGCTCGATGCAGGACACCTTCTACATCGCGCCCGAGGGTTCGCGGCAGGTGCTGCGCACCCACACCTCGCCGGTGCAGGTCCGATCCATGCTCGACCGCGAAGTCCCGATCTACGTCGCCTGCCCGGGCCGGACCTTCCGGACCGACGAGCTCGACGCCACCCACACCCCGGTCTTCCACCAGATCGAGGGCCTGGCCGTCGACAAGGGCCTGACGCTCGCCAATCTGCGCGGCACCCTGGAGACCTTTGCCAAGGCGCTGTTCGGTCCGGAGACCACCACGCGCATGCGGGCGAGCTACTTCCCGTTCACCGAGCCGTCCGCCGAGGTGGACGTCTGGTTCCCGGGCCGCAAGGGCGGCGCGGGCTGGGTGGAGTGGGGCGGCTGCGGCATGGTGAACCCGAATGTGTTGCGCGCCAGCGGTATCGACCCCGACGTGTACACCGGCTTCGCCTTCGGCATGGGCCTGGAACGCACGCTGCAGTTCCGCAACGACCTCCCGGACATGCGCGACATGGTGGAGGGCGACGTGCGCTTCACCCTGCCGTTCGGCGCCGCACTGTAATTTGCGGCCTCACCCCCGTTCTCCCTCACGCAATCCGCACCGACGCGAAAGAAGTTCCCCGTGCGCCTCTCCCAGTCCTGGCTGACCGAAGCACTGCAGGCCGGAGCCCCCGGTTGGTCGGCGTCGACCGATGACATCGACGCAGGCTTCGTGCGCGTCGGCTTCGAAATCGAGGACGTCGAGCCCTTCCCGACGATCACCGGTCCGCTGGTGGTGGGCCGGGTGGCCGACATCGAGGAACTCACCGAGTTCAAGAAGCCGATCCGTTTCTGTCTGGTGGATGTCGGGAACGATGCACCCCAGGAAATCGTCTGCGGCGCACGGAATTTCAGCGTCGGCGACCTCGTCGTGGTCGCACTTCCGGGTGCTGTGCTGCCCGGCGGCTTCGAGATCGGCGCGCGGAAGACCTACGGCAAGATGTCCGCGGGCATGATCTGCTCGGTCTCCGAGCTCGGTATCGGCACCGATCACTCCGGCATCCTGGTGTTGGCGCCCGGCACCGCTGCGCCCGGCGCCAGCGCCTACGAGGTGCTCGGCTTGGACGACGTGGCGATCGACGTCAACGTCACCCCGGACCGCGGTTACGCCTTCTCCATGCGCGGCCTGGCCCGGGAACTGGCCAGCGCCTTCGCGGTGCCCTACGTCGATCCCGGTCTGCCCGGCGCGCCGCTGGTCGGCGAGGCCGGGGAGTCGTGGCCGGTGGCCCTCGACGACGACGGTGCCGCCCGCCGGTACACCGCCCGCGTGATCGAGGGCGTCGACGCGACCGCGATTTCGCCGTGGTGGATGGCCAAGCGCCTGACGGTCGCCGGCATCCGGCCGATCTCCGGCATCGTCGACGTGACCAACTACGTGATGACCGAACTCGGTCAGCCGCTGCACGCCTTCGACGCCGACAAGCTGGTCGGCACCATCCGCGTGCGCTCGGCGCGCGCGGGGGAGAAGCTGGAGACGCTCGACGGCGTGGTCCGGACCCTCGACCCCGAGGACGTGGTGATCGCCGACGATTCCGGTCCGATCGCCCTGGCCGGCGTGATGGGTGGCGCGGCCACCGAGGTCACCGCCACCACCACCCGGGTGCTGCTGGAGTCGGCCGACTTCGATCAGGTCCGCGTCTTCCGCACCGGCAAGCGCCACAAGCTCAGCTCGGAGGCCGCCAAGCGGTTCGAGCGGCGCGTGGATCCGGAGATCACCCCGGTGGCCTCCGATCGCGCGGCCGCCCTGATCACCGAGATCGCCGGCGGACGCCTCGTCGGCGCGCTGTCCGACGTGCGTGTCGACCCGACGCCCACCGCCGCGATCGTGATCGCCGCGGATCTGCCCGACACCGTCGCCGGACTGGCCTACCCGGCGGGCACCACCGCCGCACGACTGCGCGAGGTCGGCTGCCAGGTGACCGGCGACGAGGCCGCCGCCGACGGCGTCGTGCCGACGCTCGCCGTGGTGCCGCCGTCGTGGCGGCCCGACCTGACCCAGCCCGCCGATCTGGTGGAAGAAGTCCTGCGACTGGAAGGCCTCGAAGGCATTCCGGCGGTTCTGCCGAGCGCGCCCGGCGGCACCGGTCTCACCCCGCGCCAGCGTCGTCGTCGTGCCGTCGGCATCGCGCTGGCCACCCACGGCTTCGTCGAGGTGCTGCCGTACCCGTTCCTGCCCACCGGCGTCTTCGACGTGTGGGGGCTGGCCGACGACGATCCCCGTCGGGCCACCGTCAAGGTGCTCAATCCGCTGGAGACCGATCGTCCGGAACTGAACACCACGCTGCTCCCGGGGCTGCTGGAGATGACCGCGCGCAATCTCGCCCGCGGCAATCGCGACCTGGCGCTGTTCGCCGTCGGCCAGGTGGTCCTCGGCGGTGAACAGGGGCCCGTGGTGCCTGCGCTCGACGTGACCCGTCGCCCGTCCGACGACGAGCTGGCCGCGCTGGATGCCTCGCTGCCCAAGCAGCCGGTCCACGTGGCCGGGGTGCTGACCGGTCAGCGCGATCCCGCCGGACCGTGGGGTCCGGGTCGGGTCGCCGACGCCTACGACGCCTTCGAAGCAGCGCGCGTCATCGCCGCTGCTTCCGGGGTGGAACTCACCCTGGTGGCCGATCAGGAACTGCCGTGGCATCCGGGCCGCTGTGCACGCCTGGAAGTGGACGGACAGACCGTCGGCTACGCCGGCGAACTGCACCCGGCGATCCTCGAGCGGGCCGGACTGCCCGCTCGCTTGTGCGCGCTGGAGATCGACCTCGACGCCGTGCCGCTGACCGAGGTCCTGCCGTCGCCGCAGGTCTCGCACTACCCCGCGGTGCTGCAGGACGTGAACGTGGTGGTGGCCGCCGACGTGCCCGCCCAGCAGGTCCAGGATGCGTTGCGGGCCGGTGCCGGCGAACTACTGGAATCGATCGCGCTGTTCGACGTCTTCGCCGGTGAACAGGTCGGGGAGGGCCACAAGTCGCTGACCTTCGCGCTGACCTTCCGCGCAGGCGATCGCACCCTCACCGAAGAGGACGCCAACGTCGCGAAGCTGGCGGCAGTCGAGCATGCGGGCGCCGTGGTCGGCGCGCGACTGCGCTGACGACGTAGGGGGGGGGCTCAGAGCCGTGGTCTGGATCGCTGCTGTCATCGCGCTGCTCCTGGTGGCGGCGATTACCTATTGCCTGCACCGTCGCCTGGTGGTGGCGACCGGACTCGGTCGCGGCCCGGCCATCGTGGTCGACGGCGTGCTGATCGCGGGCATGATCCTCGGCGTCGTGGCCTTCCTGATCGGCGCCGGGCAGATCGATCCGTCGTGGGCGCGCGTGTTCGGGTTCGCCGGCTACACCTGGTGGGCTGTGGTCTTCTACCTGATGCTCGGGGTGCTGGTCATCGGCGTGGTGGCGCTCGCGGTGCGTCTGACCGTGCGCGTGCGGGGCTGGGAACGCCCCGGCCGGCCGCAGCGCTGGCTGCAGGTGGCGACGGCCGTGATGGTGGTCGCAGCACTGGCGACCGTGGGCTACGGACTGATCGAGGCCGATCGTGTCCAGGTCACCGAGGAGACCGTCACCCTCACCAAACTCCCGGAGCCGCTCGACGGTCTGCGGGTCGCTCTCATCACCGACCTGCATGTCGGGCCTGCGCGCGGTGCGGGCTTCACCCGCCGGGTGGTGGACGAGGTCAACGCGGCACACCCCGACGTGGTGATTCTCGGCGGTGACCTGGCCGACGGCCGGGTGGCTCAGGTCGGTCGGGACCTGGAACCGCTGCGCGACCTGAAGGCTCCGATGGGCGTATACGGCGTGAGCGGCAACCACGAGTATCTCGGCGAGGACGACGGCGGGAACTGGCTCGACTTCTGGGAGACCCTGGGCGTGGTCCCGCTCCGCAACGAGCGCGTCGAACTGCGCCGGGACGGCGCGGTGATCGACCTGGCCGGCGTGTATGACCGCACCGCACCCGATCCGTATCGGCCGGACCCGGACGCCGCGCTCGCCGGACGCGATGAGAGCCGCGTCCTGATCTATGTCGCCCACCAGCCGCTGCAGGCCGAGGACGTGCGCGATCGCGGCATCGATCTGCAGCTGTCCGGACACACGCACGACGGCCAGCTCTGGCCCCTCGGCTATGCGGTGGCACTGCAGCAGCCGGTGGTCTCCGGTTTCGGGCGGGTCGGCGACGTCAACGTCTTCACCTCGCGCGGCGCCGGGGCCTGGGGGCCGCCGGTCCGCGTCGGCGCACCGCCGCAGATCGTGGTCCTGACCCTGCGTCGCTGAACTCGCGCCGCTGGCCCTGCGTCAGAACGGCGGCGGGTCGTCGGCCGCAGCTTGTTCGCGACGACGACGGAGTCGGGCCCGCTCGGCGCGCCGCCAGGCGTGCTTGTACGCGGTGGCGGCGCGCAGGCCGCCGCCGGATGGCGGCGTGGGAGCGGACTCCGGTGAAGCCTGTGACTCAGGCGGCGCATGTGGCTGATGCAGGCACTTCACGCCCTCGAGTTGCGGGAACAGCCACTGACCGGGCGCGGGTGCCTCCACGGTGATGCCGTGCGGTGTGGTGATCGCGGTCCAGATCGAGCCGTCGTCGTCGATCCACAGATCGTCGACGAAGCCGGCCGCCGGATCGGCGGCCCCGACGCTCGTCTTCTGCACATGGTGGAGCTTGCACTTGGGGGCGATATTGCAGAGGCAGGTGGGGCCTCCGGACGCCGGGCAGACCTGGTTGTACTCCTCGACATGGTCGAGTTCGCAGCTCCAGGCCGGACGCGCGCACCCGGGAAGGGTGCAGGTGGGAAAGAGGCCGCGGACCACAGCGTCCAGCGTGGCCGTCGGTCGGTACGGCTCGGCCGCTTGCGCGGTGCGCTCGATGAGGATCGGCGACTCGGCGAGGTCCTCGGGCGCGCCGAACCGATCCAGGTCGAGGTCGCGGATGCGGGCATCGGAACGTCGAGCCATCTCGCGGACGTGGTCGGCGCCGATCACCCCGTGCCCGTCCAGGTAGCCCGGCTCGTCGTCGGTGCCGTCGAGGGTCGACTTCTGGCAGACGGCGTGAATCACGATGCGCGCCTGGCGCTCGGAGAGCGCGTCCTCATCGAGCTGCGCGGTGCAGGTGGACTTGTCCGGGCAGCCGCATTCGAACGGGAGACGACGAAGCCGCGCGGTGGCCGCCGCCGAGCGTCGGACACCCAGCGGCCGCGGATCGGCGGGGCACACGCTCTCGGCCAGTGCGTTGACCGCCGCCCACGACAGCCGGGCCTCCTCGGCATCGGCGGTGATGGTGAGGCCGCCCAGGCCGTCCTCGTAGTCGCGTGCGGTGACGTTCCTGCGTGCCTTGGCCTTCTCCCGGCGGCGACGCACCGCGTCCGGATCGTGGCGGGCCACGATCCGATCGGCGATGCCGGAGGCGACCTTCTCGGAGACCTGCCCGGCGGATCGCAGCGCCGCGGCCAGCTCGGCGTCGACCGCGGCCCGCGTCCCGGCGTCGAGGACGATCGCGGTCCGCGCGACGGCGACGGCGAACATCTCCGGGGTGATCAGTGCGTCGCGCAGCAGTTCGCCCACGCGCGGCACCGACTCGGACACCGCGACCGACTGGTCGACCAGGGTCCGCGCCTGCCGCTGCCGCACCCCGAAGATCACCTGGATCTCCGTGACGGCCACCGCGTAGGCGTCGACCGGGTCGTAGTCGGCGCCGTCGTCGATCACGGCGTCGTGCAGGTTGGCCAGCGCGATGTCGAGGAACTGGCCGATCCCGCGGAGCTGCTCCCAGTGCAGGAACGACTGCCCGCGGCGTGCGTTGGAGGCGTACACCAGCCAGTCGCGGCACTGGGTCCGAGGGGTGTCGTCGGCGTCCGGTTCGATCATGCCGACGGCGGCCATGTCGGCCTTGGTCCAGGGGGAGGTGCGGTCGATGTGAACCATGAAACCTGCCTCCCTCGATCTTCGATCGTATGTTCTATAGTCCAGGGTACGTGCACAATTCGATGTGCGCAAGTGTTCGAACAAGAGAATTGTGAAACGATGAAATCGCTGGTGAAAGCGGATTTCTGCGACGGCAAGCCACTCTTCGGCGAAGGGGGCTGACCCGCCAATGAATGAACTTGCACCGTAGTGCATAATGTTCACATGACACTACGGATTGCAGTGGCCGGCGCCAGCGGTTACGCGGGAGGCGAGATCCTTCGCCTTCTCTGCGGGCACCCGCGCCTGGCGGCAGGTGAGCTCGAGATCGGTGCGCTGACGGCGGGCGGCAACGCGGGCACGCGTCTGGGGGAACATCACCCGCATGTGCTGCCGTTGGCCGACCGTGTCCTCGCTGAGACTACGCCGGAAGTGCTCGCCGGGCACGACGTCGTGTTCCTCGGCCTGCCGCACGGGCAGTCCGCGGTGATCGCCAACGCGCTGCCGCCCACCACTCTCATCATCGACTGCGGCGCCGACTTCCGGCTGCGCGATGCCGGGGAGTGGACCCGCTACTACGGCGGCGACCACGCGGGCACCTGGCCGTACGGCATGCCCGAGCTGCTCGACAACCGGGCCGAACTCACCGGCGCGAACCGCATCGCGGTGCCCGGCTGCTATCCGACCGTCTCGATCCTGTCGATCGCCCCGGCCCTCGCCGCGGGCCTGGTGGCGCCGAGTGTGAACGTGGTGGCGCTGTCCGGCACCTCCGGTGCCGGACGGGCGCCCAAGGCCAACCTCCTCGCTTCCGAGGTGCTGGGTTCGGCCCGCGCCTACGGCGTCGGCGGTACCCACCGGCACACCCCGGAGATCATCCAGGCGCTCTCCGCGGTGGCCGAGACCGACGTGGACGTCTCGTTCACCCCGGTGCTGGTGCCGATGTCGCGCGGCATCCTGGCCACCGTCAGTGCGCCGACCACGGCGTCGATCGACGAGATCCGGGCCGCGTACGCGAAGGCCTACGACGACGAGCCGTTCATCTACGTGCTCGGCGAGGGCCAGTTCCCGGAGACCGGTTCGGTGGTCGGCAGTAATGCGATCCAAATCGGACTGGGAGTCGACGAGCGCGCCGGCCGACTGATCGCCGTCGGCGCGGTCGACAATCTGACCAAGGGCACCGGCGGTGCCGCGGTGCAGTCGATGAACCTGGCCCTGGGCTGGGGCGAAACCGAAGGACTGACGACAGTGGGAGTGGCGCCGTGAGCGTGCAGGACGAACATCTCGAGCAGTTGATCGGCGCCCGGATGGTGCGTCGGCAGGGCGTCACCGCCCCGCTCGGTTTCCGCGCCGCCGGCGTGACCGCGGGCCTCAAGCCGTCGGGCAAGTCCGATCTGGCGCTGGTCTTCAACGAGGGCCCCGACCTGGGTGCCGCGGCCGTCTTCACCAAGAACCAGGTGAAGGCCGCGCCGGTGCTGTGGACCGCCGAAATCATCAAGTCGCAGCGGGTGCGCGCGGTGATCCTCAACTCGGGCGGCGCCAACGCGTGCACCGGACCGGGCGGCTTCCAGGACGCCCACGCCACCGCCGAAGCGGTCGCGCAGACCTTGTCGAACTGGGGCACCGAGACCGGCGCCATCGAGGTGGCGGTGTGCTCCACCGGGATCATCGGCGAGCGGCTGCCGATGGACAAGCTGCTGCCGGGCGTCACCGAGATCGTCCACGAGATGGCCGGCGGTCTGGAGGGCGGCACCGACGCCGCGTGGGCCATCATGACCACCGACACCGTGCCCAAGCAGGTCGCGCTGCACCATCCGGGCGGATGGAACGTCGGCGGCATGGCCAAGGGCGCGGGCATGATGGCGCCCTCGCTGGCCACCATGCTGGTGGTGCTGACCACCGACGCCAAGGTCGCCCCGGACATGCTCGACACCGCGCTGCGTCGTGCCACTGCGCTGACCTTCGACCGTCTGGACATCGACGGATCGACGTCGACCAACGACACCGTGCTGCTGCTGGCCTCCGGCGCCAGCCAGATCGAGGTGACCCAGGAGGCGCTCGACGCCGCGGTCTTCGCGGTCTGCGACGACCTCGCCACCCAGCTGCAGGGTGACGCGGAGGGCGTCACCAAGCGCTGCTCGATCACCGTGACCGGCGCGCGCACCGAAGACGAGGCCCTCACCGTGGCCCGCACCATCGGTCGCGACTCGCTCGTCAAGACCGCGCTGTTCGGCTCCGACCCGAACTGGGGCCGCGTCCTCGCCGCCATCGGCATCGCGCCGGTGGTGATCGACCCGAACACCATCACCGTCTCGTTCAACGGATCGGCCGTATGCGTCGACGGCACCGGCGTGGCCGGCGCCCGCGAGGTCGACCTGTCCGGCGACCGCATCGACGTGGTGGCCGACCTGGGCCTCGGTGACGCTGAGGCCACCATTCGCACCACCGATCTGTCCCACGCCTACGTCGAAGAGAACTCGGCCTACACCACATGAGCACTGCAACCCCTGACGGCATCCCACCCCTCGACGGCACTCCGCCCCTCGATAAGGCGGCGATCCTCGCCGAGTCGCTGCCCGCGCTGCAAGCGCTGCACGGCCGCCGCGTCGTGGTGAAGTACGGCGGCAACGCCATGATCGACGACGACCTGAAGGCGGCCTTCGCCGCCGACATGGTGCTGCTGCGCGCCTGCGGGATTCATCCCGTCGTGGTGCACGGCGGTGGCCCGCAGATCTCCGCCATGCTGACCCGCCTCGGCCTCGACGGCGAGTTCCGCGGCGGCTTCCGCGTCACCACCCCCGAGGTGATGGAAGTGGCGCGCATGGTGCTGTTCGGTCAGGTCGGGCGTGAACTGGTCGGCCTGATCAACAGCTACGGCCCGTACGCCGTCGGTCTGACCGGTGAGGACGCCAAGCTGCTCACCGCGGCCCGGCGCACGGTGCTGGTCGACGGCGAGCAGCTCGACATCGGCCTCGTCGGCGACATCGCGGCGGTCAACACCTCGGCCGTCGACGATCTGATCGCCGCCGGCCGGATCCCGGTGATCTCCACCCTCGCACCCGACGTCGACGGCGTGGTGCACAACATCAACGCCGACACCGCCGCCGGCGCGGTCGCCGACGCGCTGGGCGCCGAGCATCTCGTGATGCTGACCGACGTCGAAGGCCTGTACACCGACTGGCCGGACCGGTCGTCGCTGGTCAACGAGATCGACGCCGATGCGGTCGCCGAACTCCTGCCGCGCCTGGACGCGGGCATGATCCCGAAGATGGAGGCGTGCCTGCGCGCCGTGCGCGGCGGCGTCCGCGCCGCCCACGTGATCGACGGCCGTCGCCCGCACGCCGTGCTGGCCGCCCTGCTCACCGCCTCCACCGCGGGCACCACCGTCGTCGCCCGTCCCTCCACTCCCGTCGAAAGGCCCGCGTCATGACCGCCCCGCTGCAGGAACGCTGGTCCGCCTCGTTCATGAACAACTACGGCACCCCGCCGGTGGCGTTGGTGCGCGGCGAGGGCGCCGTGGTGGTCGACGCCGACGGCAAGGAGTACCTCGACCTGCTCGGCGGCATAGCCGTCAACGCGCTGGGGCACGCCAACCCCGAGCTGGTGCGCGCGGTGGCCGAGCAGCTGCAGACGCTGGGCCACGTCTCCAACCTGTACATCTCGCCGACCGTCGTCGAACTCGCCGAGAAGCTGCTCGACGCCTTCGGCCAGCCCGGCCGGGTGTTCTTCTGCAACTCCGGCACCGAGGCCAACGAGGCCGCGTTCAAGCTCGCGCGGCTCACCGGCCGCCCGCAGATCATCGCGGCCGACGGCGGCTTCCACGGCCGGACCATGGGCGCGCTGGCGATGACCGGCCAGCCCGGCAAGCGCGAGCCGTTCGAGCCGATGCCGGCCGGCGTCGACTTCGTGCCGTACGGCGACATCGACGCGCTCGCCGCCGCCGTCTCCGACCAGACGGCCGCGGTGATCCTGGAACCGATCCAGGGGGAGCGCGGCGTGGTGGTGCCCGGACCGGACTACCTGGCCGCGGCTCGGCGGATCACCGCCGAGCACGGCGCGCTGCTGATCCTGGACGAGGTGCAGACCGGCATCGGCCGCACCGGCGTCATGTTCGCCCACCAGCGCGCGGGCATCGTGCCCGACGTGATGACCCTGGCCAAGGGCCTCGGTGGCGGTCTGCCCATCGGCGCGGTGCTCGCGACCGGATCCGCGGCCGACCTGTTCGGGCCCGGTCAGCACGGCACCACCTTCGGCGGCAATCCCGCGGCGGCCGCGGCCGCGCTCGCCGTCCTCGGCTACATCGAGCAGCATGATCTGCTCACCCACGTCGACACCCTCGGTAAGGCGCTGGCCACCGACATCGAGGCGCTCGAGCACCCGCAGATCGCCGGGGTGCGGGGCGACGGCCTGCTGCTGGGCGTGGTGTTGCGCGCGCCGATCGCCGCCGGCGCGGAGGCCGCGGCTCGCGAGCAGGGCTTCCTGATCAACGCTCCGGCGGCCGACGTGCTGCGTTTGGCCCCGCCGTTGATCCTCACTCGGGCGCAGGCCGACGGTTTCGTCGCCGCGCTGCCCGCCATCCTCGACACCGCGACCGCCGCAGCGGCCGCGCAGGAGAACGCATGACCAGGCATTTCCTTCGGGACGACGACGTGACCCCCGCCGAGCAGGCGCAGGTGCTGGCCCTGGCGGCCGAGCTGAAGAAGGACCCGACCGGGCACAAACCGCTCGCCGGTCCGCGGGCGATCGGCCTCATCTTCGACAAGAACTCCACGCGCACCCGCTTCTCGTTCGAGGTCGGCATCGCGCAGCTCGGCGGCCACGCCGTCGCCGTCGACGGTGCCACCACGCAGATGGGCCGCGACGAGACGCTGGCCGACACCGGGCGCGTGCTGTCCCGGTTCGTCGACGCCGTCGTGTGGCGCACCTTCGGTCAGGACCGGCTCGACGACCTCGCCGAGTTCGCGACCGTCCCGGTGGTGAACGCGCTCTCGGACAGCTTCCACCCGTGCCAGGTGCTCGCCGACCTGCTGACGATCACCGAGCACAAGGGCGCCCCGGCCGGGCTCACCATGACCTACCTCGGCGACACCGCCAACAACATGGCGCACTCGCTGGCACTGGGCGGCGTGATGGCCGGCATGCACGTGCGACTGTCCGGACCGGACGGCTTCGACCCGGACCCGCAGGTCCTCGCCGACGTGCAGCGCCAGGCCGCGGCGACCGGCGGCAGCCTCGCGGTGATCGACGACCCGGTCGCGGCCGCCACCGGTGCCGACGTGCTGGTCACCGACACCTGGGTGTCGATGGGGCAGGAGGGCGACGGCCTCGATCGGGTCGGACCGTTCCGTCCGTACCAGATCAACTCCGCACTCCTCGGCCACGCGGCGGACGACGCGATCGTGCTGCACTGCCTGCCCGCCCACCGCGGCGAGGAGATCACCGACGAGGTGATCGACGGCCCGGCGAGCGTCGTCTTCGACGAAGCCGAGAACCGCCTGCACGCGCAGAAGGCCCTGCTGGCCTGGTTGCTGGAGCAGGCATGACCGAGCCCGAGGCCACCCCACCCCGGCTGGCGGCGACGCGGGCCGGGCGGCTGGCTCGGATCGTCGAGCTGCTCACGCGGATGCAGGTGCGCAGCCAGGCGGAGCTGCGGCAGCTGTTGGCCGACGAAGGCATCGACGTCACCCAGGCGACGCTGTCCCGGGACCTGGACGAGCTCGGCGCGGTGAAGCTGCGCGGCGCCGACGGCGGCACCGGCGTGTACCTGGTGCCCGAGGACGGGAGCCCGGTCCGCGGCGTCGCGGGCGGCACCGCCCGCCTGTCCCGCCTGCTCGGCGAGCTGCTGGTATCGGTGGACTCGTCCGGCGACATGGCGGTGCTGCGCACCCCGCCGGGCGCCGCGCAGTATCTGGCCAGTGCGCTGGATCGCGCGAGCCTGCCGGAGATCGTCGGCACCATCGCCGGCGACGACACCGTCTTCGTCCTCGCCCGGGAGCCGCGCACCGGCGCGCAGGTGGCACAGAGCCTCGAACGGCTCGTCTGATCCACCGCCGCACTGCACCAGACTTGAACCACCAGACTTGAAACACCAACACACAGGAGTGAGCACCACATGGTCGACGACGCGAACGCAACGCCAGAGGCTGGCGCCACCAACACGGGTGCCCTGTGGGGCGGCCGCTTCGCGGATGGGCCCGCCGCGGCGATGGCCGCGCTGAGCAAGTCCACGCACTTCGACTGGGCCCTGGCGCCCTTCGACATCGCCGCGTCGCAGGCGCACGCACGGGTGCTGAATCGGGCCGGGCTGCTCACCGATGAAGACCTCGAGGCGATGCACGACGGCCTGGCCGACCTGGCGGCCGACATCGCTTCGGGCGAGTTCGTCGCCGCCGAGTCCGACGAAGACGTGCACGGCGCACTCGAGCGCGGCCTGATCGAGCGGGTCGGCGCCGAACTGGGCGGACGCCTGCGCGCAGGCCGGTCGCGCAACGACCAGGTCGCGACCCTGTTCCGGATGTGGCTGCGCGCGGCGCTCCGCCGCGTCGGCGCCGATGTGCTCGACCTGGCGCAGGCCCTCGTCGGCCAGGCGCAGGCGCACCCCGGCGTGGTGATGCCGGGCAAGACGCACCTGCAGGCCGCGCAGCCGGTGCTGTTGGGCCACACCCTGATGGCGCACGCGCAGCCGCTGCTGCGCGACGTGGCGCGCATCGTCGACGCCGATCGTCGACTCGCGGTGTCGCCGTACGGTTCCGGCGCGCTCGCCGGCTCGTCGCTCGGCCTGGATCCGGCCGCGATCGCCGCCGATCTGGGCTTCGACAGCGCCGCCGACAACTCCATCGACGCGACCAGCTCGCGCGACTTCGCCGCCGAGGCGGCCTTCGTGCTGGCGATGATCGGTGTCGACATGTCCCGCCTGGGCGAGGACGTGATCCTGTGGAGCACACCGGAATTCGGCTACGTGACCCTGGCCGACGCCTGGTCCACCGGCAGCTCGATCATGCCGCAGAAGAAGAACCCGGACGTCGCCGAACTGGCCCGCGGCAAGGCCGGTCGACTCATCGGCAACCTCTCCGGACTGCTGGCCACCCTCAAGGCACAGCCGCTGGCCTACAACCGGGACCTGCAGGAAGACAAGGAGCCGGTCTTCGACTCGGTGGAACAGCTCGAACTACTGCTTCCGGCGATGACCGGCCTGATCGCTACCCTCGAGTTCCACGCCGAGCGGATGGCCGAGCTGGCTCCGGCCGGCTTCACGCTGGCCACTGACATCGCCGAATGGCTTGTCCGCCAGGGGGTTCCCTTCCGCGTGGCGCACGAGGTCGCCGGCGCGTGCGTGCGCGAAGCGGAGAGCCGCGGCGTCGGTCTGGCCGATCTGAGCGACGACGACTTCCGGGCGATCCACCCCGAACTGACCCCGGGAGTGCGTGAGGTCCTCACCGTGATCGGATCGATCGAGTCCCGCAACGCGCTCGGCGGCACGGCGTCGGTGCAAGTACTGCGGCAGATCGACGTCGCCACGGCGAAGATCGCCGAGTTGCGCGACGCACTCGCCTGACGGGGGCGCCCGCGAGCTGACCCGCAAGTAGGGAAGTGTTCGGCAGGCCACCGCCGTTCGCTAGAGTGAGCGGGATCGCGTTCGTGAAAGAGGTAATGCCGTGGCAGGACTGCCGAATGTCGGGGGGACGATCGGTCGGATCGTCGCGACCGCGCAGAACGGGCTCGAAGTCATCCGCATGGGCGGCTTCGACACCGGGACCGAGCCGGCGCCGTACCGCGTCGTCGAGACCGAGCAGATGTACCGGCTGCGGCGGTATTTCCCGGACGATCCGGGCGACGGCTACTCGCATGTGATCCTGATTCCGCCGATGATGGTGTCGGCCAACGTCTATGACGTGACCGAAGAGAACGGCGCCGTCTCCATCCTGCACAAGCAGGGGATCATCCCCTGGGTGATCGACTTCGGGTCGCCCGACCACGAAGAGGGCGGCATGGAGCGCACCCTCACCGATCACGTGCTGGCGATCAGTCGCGTGGTGGACCTGGTGCGGGGCGTGGTGGGTCGGGACATTCACCTCGGCGGTTACTCGCAGGGTGGCATGTTCGCCTATCAGGCGGCCGCGTACCGACGCTCGGAGGGCATCGCCAGCGTCGTGACCTACGGCAGCCCGGTGGACGTGCTGGCCGCACTACCGCTGGGTCTGCCTGCGGCCCTGGCCGTTCCGGGCGCCGAGATCCTCGCCGACCGCGTGTTCCACAAGCTCTGGATCCCGAGTTGGTTGGCGCGCACCGGTTTTCAGCTCGCCGACCCGGTCAAGACTGCCCGCAGCCGCATCGACTTCCTGCGGAAACTGCACGATCGCGACGCGCTCCTCCCGCGTGAGGACCAGCGCCGCTTCATCGAGCAGGAGGGTTGGGTCGCCTGGTCCGGGCCGGCCGTCGCCGAGTTGCTGCGCCAGTTCGTCTCGCACAACCGGATGGTGTCCGGCGGTTTCGTGATCGACGGCGACATCGTCTCGTTGACCGAGATCCGTTGCCCCGTCCTGGCTTTCGTCGGCGAGACCGACGACATCGGGCAGCCGCTCGCGGTGCGCGGCATCGTCGACGCCTCGCCCGACGCGGACGTCTACGAGGCGTTGGTGCCCGCTGGTCACTTCGGCCTGGTGGTGGGCTCCACCGCGGGCCGCCTGTCGTGGCCGACGACGGCCGAGTGGATCCGGTGGCACGACGGTGAGGGCGACGAGCCCGCCGAGATCGGTCCGATGGACCCCGACCGCAAGGGACGCGGCTCCGGCATCAGCTGGTCCAACCGCCTCACCTACGGGGTGGGCCAGGTGGCCGGCGCCGGCACCGCGCTCACCAAGGAGATCGTCGAGGCGGTGGAGTCGGTGCAGCGGACCTCCCGCGCGGTGGCCGCCGAATCGGTCCGCACCGTGCCGCGCCTGTTCCGCCTGGGGCAGATCCAGTCGTCCACGCGGATCTCGCTCGGCAAGCTGATGAGCGAGAACAATCGTCGGACCCCGGACGCGGAACTGTTCCTCTTCGAGGACCGCGTCCTGACGCACGAACAGGTCAACACGCGTATCGACAACGTCGTCGCGGGTCTGATCGAGTGCGGCGTACGGCCCGGCGAGCACCTCGGCGTGATGATGGATCCGCGTCCGAGCGCACTGGTCGCCATCGCGGCGTTGTCGCGACTCGGCGCCGTCGCCGTGCTGCTGTCGACCGCCGACGACCTCGACGAGATGCTCACCATCGCGCAGACGCGGGCCATCGTCACCGATCCGGTGCACCTGGAGGCCGCGGCCGCCGTCAGTGACCGCGTGCTGGTGCTCGGCGGCGGCGACCAGCGCGTCATCGATCGCGCCGACGGCGTCGAGATCGTCGACATGGAGCAGATCGACCCGGACCAGGTCCGGATCCCGGCCTGGTACCGCCCCGATCCGGGGCATGCCGGTGACCTGGCCTTCGTGCTGTTCACCCGCGTCGAAGGGCGACTGACGCGGTGGTCGGTGACCAACCACCGGTTCGCGATGTCCGCGTTCGGTGCGGCCGCGGCCGCGGGTCTCTCGACCTACGACACCGTGTACTGCCTCCCGCCGCTGCACCACGCCTCCGGCCTGCTGACCACGCTGGGTGCGACCGTCGCCGGTCGCTCGCGGATCGCGTTGTCGAACGGCGTCGATCCCGGGCGTTTCGGCCAGGAAGTC
Source organism: Gordonia alkaliphila (assembly GCF_039542465.1). NCBI lineage: Bacteria > Bacillati > Actinomycetota > Actinomycetes > Mycobacteriales > Gordoniaceae > Gordonia > Gordonia alkaliphila. Next base: position 205,859 of record NZ_BAABIE010000006.1, read on the forward strand.
CGTCGGTACGGGGTCACCGTCGTCTCCTACACCTGGACCATGCTGCGCGAGGTGTTGCACGCGTCCGACTTCGATCCCGCGCAGCTCTCGAGCGTGCGGCTGTTCATGGGCTCGGGTCTCCCGACCGGGCTGTGGACGGAGATCGACGAACGCCTGCCGCGGGCCAAGGTGCTCGAGTTCTTCGCCACCGCCGACGGTTCGGCCATTCTGTCGAACATCGACGGCAGCAAGATCGGCGCGATGGGCCGACCCCTCCCGGAGACCAACGACGTGGCGGTGGCGGCCTACGACACCGAGCACGGACAGTTGGAAGTCGACGCGAACACCGGCTTCGTCCGCCAGACCGAACCCAACGAGGTCGGCATGCTGATGTCGCACGCCGGGCAGCGTTTCGAGGTCAGCGGCCAGGTGCTGCGGGACGTGTTCCGCCGCCAGGACCGGTGGGAGGTCTCCGGGCTGCTGTTCCGTCGCGACTACGACGGCGACCTCTGGTACATGGGTTCGGCCGCGGCGAGCATGCGGACCGCGGACGGCGTCGTCTACCCCGAACCGATCCGCCAGGCGCTGTCCAAGGTGCCGTCGGTGGATCAGGTGGTGGTCTACAGCGTCGGTGAACCCGGTGCCGAGGTGGTGGTCGCGGCCATCACCCTGCGCGACGGCGTCGCCTCCACCACGCCCACCCTGCTGCGGATCGCCCTCGGCGAGATCGCCGCGACGCAGCGTCCGCACCTGATCACCGTGATCAGCGACATTCCGGTCAGTGAGTCGTACCGTCCGCTCGTCGTCGATCGCAGCATGCCGCGTCCGGGCTCGCGGATCTGGTTCCGCGACGTGGACGGCCGGTACCGGCGCTACACCCGGTCGGCGGCCGACACCATCGACTGGTCGCGTCCCACGCCGCAGCCGGTGTCGCAGCGCCCGTCCGGCGATCAGTCCGCCGCCGGGCCGTCGGCCGTCGCGGCCCCTGTGGTCGAGACGACAGCCGTCGAGCCCGCGGCGGTCGGGGATCGGTCCGCCGAGTAGCCTGGTGCGCGGCGAAAGGGAGCACACATGACCTCACGTGCAGAGCAGTTGGACCCCGTGGTGCGGGCGCGGCTCGTCTGTCCGCAGGACCTCGGCGAACTGATCGATGCCGGCGACGAGCTGTACAACCCGCGGCTGCGCGTGGCGTACGCGATCGACGACCTGGGCATCCCGAACATGTTGATCGCGGACGCTCGCAAGGTGGGCGACGACGAACACCGACTGCTGACCGGTGAGGCGGGCGACAAATGAGCACTCCCGTGGATCCCGACTTTTTCGACGAACTGGCCTGGCGCGGCCTGATCGGACAGTCGACCGACCCCGACGCACTGCGCACCGTCCTCACCGAAGGGCCGATCTCGCTGTACGCGGGTTTCGACCCCACCGCCTCCAGCCTGCACGCCGGTCACCTCGTGCCGCTGTTGACGCTGCGCCGCTTCCAGCTGGCCGGGCACCGTCCCGTCGTACTCTCCGGCGGTGCGACCGGCCTCATCGGCGATCCCCGTGACGTCGGCGAACGCACCATGAACTCCGCCGACACCGTCGCCGGCTGGGCCGACAAGATCGTCGGCCAGCTGCAGCGTTTCGTCGCGATCGACGAGTCCGTCACCTCCGCGGTGCTGGTCAACAACCTCGACTGGATCAGCAAGCTCTCCGCCATCGACTTCCTGCGGGACATCGGCAAGCACTTCTCGGTCAACGTGATGCTCGCGCGCGAGACGGTCAAGCGTCGTCTGGAATCGGATGGCATCAGCTACACCGAGTTCAGTTACCTGCTCCTGCAGTCCAACGACTACCTCGAGCTGTACCGCCGGTACGGGTGCGTGCTCCAGATCGGCGGCTCCGATCAGTGGGGCAACATCCTCGGCGGCGTCGACCTGATCCGCAAGGTGGAAGCCGGCAGCGCGCATGCACTGACGGTCCCGCTGGTCACCGCGGCCGACGGCACCAAGTTCGGTAAGTCGACCGGTGGTGGCAGCCTGTGGCTCGACCCCGAGCTGACCTCGCCGTACGTCTGGTACCAGTACTTCGTGAACACGGCCGACGCTGACGTCATCAAGTACCTGAAGTGGTTCACCTTCCTGTCGCGCGAGGAGATCGCCGAGCTCGAGACCGCGGTCGCGGAGAAGCCGTTCCTGCGTGCCGCGCAGAAGCGCCTCGCCGCAGAGCTCACCACCCTCATCCACGGTGCCGACCAGACCGCGGCCGTCGAACTCGCCAGCTCGGCGCTGTTCGGACGCGGTGAACTGACCGGACTGGACGAGGGAACACTGGCCGCGGCACTGGGGGAGACCCAGATCGCCGAGTACGACGCGGGTGCCGCGCCCACCATCGTGGAACTGCTCGTCGACTCCGGTCTCGTCGCCGGCAGCAAGGCTGCTCGTCGGGCGATCGACGAGGGTGGCGCGTACGTCAACAACGTCAAGATCAGCGACGCCGATTGGATTCCGTCGGCCGACGATCTGCTGCACGGGCACTGGTTGGTGCTCCGCCGCGGCAAGAAGACTTTCGCCGGCGCGCGGATCGGCCGCTGACCAGCGGAGTTGTGTTCCTGTTCGACGGTGTGTAACTTTATCGGAGTTGCCAGCGAGCAGGGCGCCCGAGAGGGAGCCGGCCAGGGTGACAGACTCTGCTCAATGAAGTTCGCACGATGTATTTAGTCGTGTGGTGTTGTTGGGTGTGTGTTTTTTGAGAACTCGATAGTGTGTAAGAGAAATATTCTTGTGCCAGTTATGTTTTGGCTGGTGTCGAGGATTTTTTGGACAAGAATTTTGTTTTTGTTTTTGATTGTTTTTTGATGC